>JAOUDT010000065.1 GCA_029859145.1 Dehalococcoidia bacterium | reverse complement strand
TTCAAACAACTGCCGGGAGGGTGCTTTGAACACGGCAGCTTCTCGCGGGAAATCCTGGCGCCCCTCCTGGACCGCTTCGGCAAAGAGCCTGAACGGCTGCAGGAGGCTGCGGCTAAATTGGGAGGAACCAGGGTAAGTTACGGGGATGAAGCCGTAAGCATCAAAGCTTTCCCCAGGGTATCTGTGATCATAGTGCTATGGCGCGGCGACGATGAGTTTCCCCCCAACGCGAGCATACTTTTCGACAGCACTGTGACCGACTACCTTTCCACCGAAGACATGACTGTGCTCTGCGAAAGGATCGTCGAGAAATTGACTCATTCCGGGCAAAACCCAGGATGAGCCTCCGGCAGTAATAGATTAGCCACCCCTGATCAAGCAGAATCCATATTGTCGCCCGATGTTCTCACTTATTCAGAAAGACAGCCGCTACCTACATCTGCGGCTAGATAATAACTTTGGTAACGGTAACGCCCGGCTCCGTGGGAGCAAAGATTGATACCTTCCTAGCGCCACTCTACCGTGGGCATCATTTTGTATGCCGATAATCTGGCCGAGCCCATCACAGCCGTTCTGGCTCGCCGCAGCAATGCTTCCGTTCCCTTTGACTCCACCCACGTCCTCCAGTTTTCCATTGTCTCCCACGTGCTTATCATCAGGCCGATAGATTGATCCCCTTCGCTGACGAGAAACTCGGCATCAACATAGCCTGGATATTGCATGGCAGCCGATTTGAGCTGCATCAATATCTGTTCTACGCTCTTATAATCCAACACCTTGTATCCTATGATACCTTTTATCATGCCTTCCTTTTTCACTATCGCTTGCATTTTTCCTCCCTTTAATGCTTCAGGCTATTTCAATCGACTTATACTCTGGCGACACGCACGTCATACGGCTTCCCGAAAGCCCCGGCATCATGACCGATGGGTCCTGAACCAACATAGCCTCATCAGATGTTCGTCCTTCAAAACCATTCTGGTTCACGCGTATGCCTTATTTAACGGATAAGCCGCTGAAATGTCAGGGACAGCTATGATGTTACCATATTTAGCTTGCCTGGAAAAGGGGCCGCTGTCTAACCCCGAGGCTCGATAATCACTTCTAGGGAGCCCTGAGCCCGGGCGAGATTGCCACGTCGCCCGCGGCTCCCCACAACGAGAATATGATAACTCCCGCGTTACTAGTCTATCGTACTAGGCCAAAAGGGTGATTGACGCTCCCTAGCGCGTTGATACAATGAGACTACGAAGGGAAACAGATGAAAAGGATCGGCAGTTTCTTGATTGTGGTAGCGCTAGTTGCCGGGGTGGCAGGCTGCACTGGTAGTTTTGGTACCGGCGGCGGTGTTTATCTAGAATCTCACACCGTCACCATCACCAGCACCGCCGGAGGATCGGTAACCACCCCTGGAGAGGGGACATTTACGTATACCGACGGCAGAGTGGTCACCCTTTTCGCCGATCCTGCGGACGGATACCAGTTTGTTAGCTGGACCGGCGATGTAGGCACCATCGCCAATGTGAACTCTCCCCTAACTACCATCACCGCTAACGGCAACTACTCGATACAGGCCAACTTCTTGGAGGGTTCGATAATTCCTCCTGGGATAAACTATACCGAGACGGAAGTCGAGGCATTGATAATTGTACTGGTCAATGCCGAAAGACAGCAGTTCAACCTGACCAGTCTAAGCGAAGATGCTCTGCTGACCAGTCTGGCCAGGGAGCACAGCATCAGTATGGTGGAGAACGATTTCTTCGGCCATGAACGGTATCCGGGGGAGAGGCCTCTTGACTATGAACAGCCTCCCTGGACTATGCGGGGAGAGAATCTGGCAAAGATCCCAACAAGACAATACATTCCGGGTCCTTATCTTTCTCTAGAAGAAGTGTGCGCGTGGGCGGTCTCAGGCTGGATGAATAGTACCGGACACAGGGCAAACATACTGGAACCTTGTTTCAATGAGACAGGTGTGGGAGTTTCATTTTCAGAGGGCTGGGACTACCTATACATAACCCAGATTTTCGAGGGCCCTTACTCCTAAAGAAATAGCCTTGGCCAGTAGTCAGAAGTCAGCAGCCAGAATGCAGCGCCAATAAGATTGCCGCGCACCTTTCAGGTGCAGGTAATGACAAGCGGGAAAGAACTATCAATCATATCTCCACTATCTGCCCCTGCATCTTGTGCAAGTCAATCAGCGCAACCGTTTGACGCCCGGTAGGATAACCACACACTTCCCCGGGGTTAACCACTAAAGTTTCACCCTCAGTAATCTCCGCTCTATGACTATGTCCGCGGACAACCAGATCATAAGCGCCAGACTCAATTAGAGAATCAACAATTTCCTGATGTGTCCCGTGGAGCAAAGCGATCTTCTTTCCGCCCAGCTGCAGCGCGGCGAAATCGCCCAGCGGGCTAACTCCTATAATGGCGAACCTCACTGTAATGAAATGCTGGTCACCTTCATTATTTCCCCAGACGAAGTGCAATTTCGCCTTCAGCTTGGAGAACAGCGGTGCCACAAATGGAGATACCAGGTCGCCGGCATGCAGGACATCGGTTACCTCCTGAGAGTTAAAGAAGCTGATGGCTTTGTCAATTGCATCAAGCCTATCATGAGTATCTGACATTGCCCCAATTATCATTTGCTCCCTCCGTCAATTAACTCAGGCCAAATCATAGCAACAGCAGCAGCTAAACAAAAACGAGATTCTACTCGGGTGGTAACGTGTCTTCAGATTTTTCTGAAGCTGGTTCACTACCTTCACCATGGTAAGTCTTCATTCCTCCGGAGATGTTTTTGGCCGGGAACCCGTTGAGGCGCAGGACACGCGATGCGTAATACGATCTCTGACCTGCCGCGCAGTAGACCAGTATTTCTCTGTCACGCGGCAGCTCGCTCATCCTGCCCCGAATCGAATGAAGCGGGATATTGCTGGCTCCCTCTACATGATCAAGATCGAACTCATCCGGTTCGCGGACATCAAGAACGTATGATTGTAAAGGTCTCACGTCTGCCCAGTGCGCCACCGGGGCATCACCTCGCAACGCGTTGGCAGCGATCATGCCGGCAATATTGACCGGGTCCTTAGCAGCGCCAAACTGAGGTGTGTAGCACAACTCAGCTTCCTCCAGATCGAAAACGGTCGCCCCTTTTTGTATCGCCATGGCAATCACATCTACGCGTTTCTCAACTCCTTCTTCACCGATGGCCTGAGCACCCAGGATTTTTCCGTCTTCTGTGGAAAAAATCAGCTTCATGGTGATGGGCTTGGCTCCAGGGTAATAATTGACATGGTGGCCCGGGTGCAGATAGACCTTCTCGTAGTGCTGTTTCCAGTCGCCGGGTTTGCCGCGATTCAGACTTTTCTCACTCATGCCGGTGGCCGCAACGGTAATGTCAAAGACCTTACACACTATAGTGCCCTGCCCCCCCCGGAACCTGGCTTCGCGGCCCAGGATAACGTCTGCCGCAATTCGCCCCTGGCGATTGGCAACGCCAGCCAGCGGGAAGAGACTCCACTCCCCGCCTACAAAATCCCTTACCTCCACTGCATCGCCGACTGCCCATATTCGCTCGTCGGTTGTGCGCATCTGGTCATCGACGCGAATGCCCCCCAGTCGTCCTATCTCCAGACCGGCGTCCTTTGCAAGCGTAACCTCCGGGCGCACGCCAATGGCGAGCAGCACCATGTCGCAGACGTACCTGCCACCCGACCTGGTGATTACCGAAATCGTGTTTCCTTCGGGATTCTGCTCGAATCCAGCCACGGAGTCGCCGAGACGAAGGGAAACACCGTTGGCAATGAGGTGTTCCTGTATCGGCACTGCCATCTCCGGATCGACGGGCGGCATGACCTGTGCAAGCATCTCGACTATGGTGACGGAGATGCCGCGCCGGACCAGGTTCTCGGTCGTCTCCAGACCGATGAAGCCCCCGCCGACTACAACCGCCCGCTTTGCCTTCTTCTCGGCAATTTGTTCTCTTATCTGGCGGCTATCGGGGATTGTTCGCAGGCTAAATATGCCAGGCAGATCGATGCCTTGAAGGGGAGGCCGAACCGGTGCCGCTCCGGGGGCAAGCACCAGGGCATCATATTTCTCCCGATACAGTTTGCCGGTCTCGCCATTCCTTACCTCGATTTCATGCCTCTGTCTATCGATTGACCGGACCTCGCTCCGCACCCTCACTTCGATATTGAATCTGTCTTTGAACAGCTGGGGCGTGGCAATGAGCAGGTCCCTCTCATCAGTTATTACATCACCCACGTAATAGGGCAACCCGCAGTTAGCAAAGGAGACATAAGGGCCACGTTCAAACATGATGATTCCCGCCTTTTCTGACATCCTGCGCGCCCGCGCCGCGCACGATGCCCCACCAGCCACTCCACCCACTATCAAGATTCGCGGTTCGCCGGACCGACGTTTTGCCTCAAGACTATTCTCCATAGTACAACATCCTCCTTTGCCATTCAGTTATTACTCCCATTTGCAGGTATGTTACCATAATACAGAACTGAAGTGGTTCGTGAGATATAGCCGGTAACAACATGAAAGCCACTCAGAGTGGGGATCAACGAGGCAGAACAAGCGTGGAGAATCCTGATACCAGCGCTAGATATCCCTGTAAAGGCCCAGGTTCGGTCTAATCAATTCCACAATGGTGCGCCCTGTACTGCGGCAAAAAATGCTCCCACTGCACAGGTTCTCTGGGGAATCTCCCGGACGGCTAGTGTTTCAATTTGAATCGTCTTAGCAGCGGCAGAAGCCAGATATGCAAGACCACCAGGATTATGAAAGGAATCTCCAGATTGATATGAATTCTATGAGCCAGATTCTTGGTCAACAGTCCAAATGTTAGGGGCTCGACAATCCTGTACTGGGTAATACCAAATCCCGTGAGGAGATAGACTATTACCGCAACCGTCAACAGCCAGTGTATTATCCTCCTAGCGAGTTGTTGCCTACTCATGGATTTCAGTCTCCAAAGAAGCCTTCATCCAGGTCGGCACTGTTCGAGTATCCCCGGCTCTCCCAGTAACCTCTGTAGCCGGCGTCGGCAGACAATTCGATCTCTGTTATCCACTTAATCCATTTGTAGCCCCATTTGCTCTCCGCTACCAGTTGAAAGGGGAACCCTCTTTCGGGTGGAAGAACAACATCGTTCATCTTGTATGCTATCAGTATGTCATTGTCCATTATGTAGTCGATAGGCAGAGAAGTTGTATAGCCATCGTAGGCATGGAATATGACTACCTTCGCATTTTCCAGCGGTCCTGCTTCTGCCAGCAAATCTCTGACCAGCACACCGTCCCAGAGAATGGTGACGCTCCATCCTTCCACGCAATCCAGTGTGACGACTTTTTTGTAGTGCTGATAGCGGTTCAAAACTTCGTCATAGGTATAGCTTGTGGAGCTGGCTACCAGGCCGGTAGTCCTCAGCCTATAACTTCCCACGTCTATCTCCTGCGGACCTCTTATGGAATTTTCCCTGAAAGCACTTATTGATGAAAGGTCTACGCCTTCGTATTCCCTGACTTCAACAGCTGCCAGCCCCCCGGTATCGCACCAGCCTGTCCCTACCCACAAGGGAAGCGTACCTACAAACACCAGGCAGAGGACGGCAAGCATAATACTCCTGCTGTTGATCGCTTTCTTCACGTTCATACCTCTTTAGCTTTGATTATACGTAGCGTTAATGATATAGCCTACCGCCATTGTTGTATGCGACTTTTGTCCCAATAATTGACTACTGTACCTTGATGTTAATCTCCAAACTCTCCATTTCGTCAGCGCCTTCAAACGGTGGATCAAACCGGTTGTGATGTTGGCGATAATCGCCCAGGGCAAAATGGAGTTGAAGGAAGTCAGCTCCACAATGGTCCCTCACGAAGATGGTGCCTTCGATGAAGCCCGCACCGGAAATCGGATCTATTTCTGGCCCGATCCGATAGCCCATTTGAAGGGCAGTCTATGAGAGATTCAGCCAAAACGTGGTCATTGTAGGCTTGCCTTCAAAGTGAGCCTAAAGCAACATATGATAAATGACTAGTTCCAATGTTATGATTTTAGGAGGACTAGCATGGTATGGTGCAGTTGGATTCTTATAGCAGTGCTACTTGGTCTGATAGTGTGGCTAGTCGTGATAAGACGCGGGCGCTAAAGTCGGGCTGGGCAAAAGGTAAAACGTTCGCCCGACTTTCAGCCGGTTCTAAAATTAGTGCGACGAGGGCTACCCGGTGAGGCCCTTGTTCCAGGATTACCAGATCTACTTGCCTATGCGAAATACTTTGGTCCCGCACCTCGGGCACACACCTTGAGTGGCAGGACGCTTGTTCTTCATTCTGATAGACCTTGGATTCTTGATCTCAACCTTTTTTCTGCATTTCATGCAATATGCCTGCATTTCACCCTCCTTGCGCCTGAGATTTACTTCTGAGAATAACATCAAAAGAATGAATAGTCAATAGCTTGTGCAAAGAAAATATCGAAATGTGACCTGACACCTAATTGATCAGAAGGTATGATCAGGTTGCCAGACTAGGAAGCTGCAATTCACCTACAATAATGACGGATGGTTCAGTACGACCGCCCATTCTTGTGGCCGCCTTCCGCCTTGCCATTTTCAGAAGCTCATCGAGGGTACCAAAATTAAGCGCTCCAGCAGGGCAGGATACGGCGCAGGCAGGCTCCATATTCACCCCCGTGCAGAAATCACACATCTGCATGATGCCGTCCTCATCAAACTGGGGCACACCGTAAGGACATGCCGGGAGGCAGTCCCGGCAACCGTTGCACTTGTCCCTGTCAACGACGACGATGCCATCCTTGCCCCTTTTGCCTATAGCTCCGGAGGGA
>JAOUDT010000064.1 GCA_029859145.1 Dehalococcoidia bacterium | reverse complement strand
TTGTATCTTAGCAGCTAGCGGCTCTGATTCTTGCGGCTGCCTCTCCTGTACCGCCCTCGCCACCGCAGCTCGATGTTTGGCTTTAGCGCGTCGTGATTTCTTTGGCATTATCCTCTCCTTGGTGCAGGTTGCTTATATATTCTTGTACTGGAAATATAGGCGTGACCCAAAAGCCGCTGGAGTTGATTCAACTCGACGCCATTCTGCAGCTTGCGTCTGGCAAAGCTATGGCGCAAGGTCTGCGGTGTCACCTTACCACCTAACCCTGCCCTCGAGGCATAACCCTTGATAATCTGCCAGAACCCTTGCCGGGTCAACCTCCTACCACGTCGGTTAAGAAACAGGGCTTGCTCACTTTCGTCATATAATAGGTCAAGCCTATCACTTCTAAGGAAATTCCCCAGAATCAGGCCCAGGCGATGCTCAAAAGGGACCTGTCTTTTGGAATCAATACGCACACAATTTCGTTCCAAATCAATGTTTTCAGTGTTCAATGACACCAGTTCGCTTATGCGCACACCAGTGGCATAAAGCAGTTCCAGCATCACCGCATCTCTTTTTGCTTCCGGAGTCGACAGTTTCGCCGCCTCGGCAAGCAACTTCTGGTACTCAGCGGGAGACAAGAATTTAAGAGCACGCCTGCTAACTTGAGGCGAGGGTAGATTCTGCGCCGGATTTTCCCTCATTCTGCCCGCATCAACCATAAACTTGAAGAATGATTTGGCTGATGCCACCTTGCGAGCGGTTGTGGCCACAGAGTATCTCTTCTCCCTGAGCCTCAGTAGATAGCCCTTCAGAAGCCCGTCATAGGATGTGATTATCCCCTTTGCCTGCTCTGAGGTAATGAAGGCTGCCATTTGAGCCAAATCATTGCGATAAGCGGCCAGAGTATTCCGAGAATAGCCTTTGTCCCTGCTCAAATATTCAAGGAAGGCTTCGATGTCCCGCTTCATGAAGCGTATTGTAACATAATGCAAGTTGTTTTGCCTCCCTACGAGCCACTTGCTAGAATAGATTTGCCGTGAAATTAGACCGATCAAATGCACCCGCGAAAATGCGGCGACCTTCGTGGGAAGCCCCTGAATCTAGAAACGAATCGAACGAGGTTCCCGGAAGAGTCCCGCAGGATTTTCAGGCTAGACTAAGGGCCTTGCCTGCCAAGCCCGGAGTATATCTGTTCAAGGACAAGGAGGGCAGCGTTATCTACGTTGGAAAGGCTGCCAACTTAAGAAGCCGGGTAAGGAGTTATTTTGGCGCTCCTTCCAACCTGCCGTCGAAGATTCAACGACTAGTGTCGAACATACGGGATTTCGAGTTGGTAATTACCAATTCGGAACAAGAGGCGCTTATCCTCGAATGCGACACGATAAAAAAATATACCCCCAGATACAATGCAAGCCTCAAAGACAACAAGACTTTCCCGTACCTGAAGATAGACATAGCCGAAGATTGGCCCGGCGTCTGCATCACCCGCCGGGTCCAGAAGGACGGAGCCAGGTATTTTGGGCCCTTCGCCAGTGCCGGCTCAGTACGCAAGACTCTAAGGTTAATAAAGAAAATCTTTCCGTATCGCAGTTGCAGCAAGAGCATCGACGGCAAAGATAAGCGACCCTGTCTCGATTACTACATCCACCAGTGCCTTGGACCATGCGTTGGAGCAGTGGATAAGAAGGAGTACCGTGCAGTAATCAACCAGGTTATCCTGTTCCTACAGGGCAAGCAGGAGCTTATTCTCCGCGAATTAGACGCCAGGATGAAGTCTGCCGCGCAGCAACTCCAGTTTGAGAAGGCGGCCTTGCTACGCGATCAGATCGACGCCATAGAAGAGGTCATAGAGGGGCAGAGGATTGCTATGAAATTACAGGGCGAGAAAGACGTCGTTGGCCTGGCGCAAAATGAAACACAGGCCTATGTGGAGATCTTTTTCATCCGCAACAACAAACTTATCGGCCGGGACCACTTCATCATGGAAGGCACCCAGGACGAGTTTCCCGGGGAGATAATGACCAGTTTTGTGAAACAATACTATGCCTCGGCCTCATACGTCCCGCGGTTGATTCTGCTGCAGCACCCGGTGGAGGAGCCGGCAGTACTTTTGGAATGGCTTTCTCAGCAGCGGGGGGGCAAGGTGGAGCTTCAAGTGCCACAGAGGGGAGCCAAGAAGAAGCTGGTGGATACGGTAGCTGAAAACGCTGCCAGGGGCCTGGAACTAGCCCAGCTCAAAGAGATGAAGTCAGAGGTCATAAGCTCAGGCTTGCAGGAGCTGAAAAACAGACTCCGCCTCCCCAAAATGCCCCAGAGAATAGAGTGTTACGATGTCTCCAATATTCAGGGTACGCTGGCTGTCGCCAGCATGGTTGTTTTGGAGAAAGGCTGGCCCAGGCCGGCACACTATCGCCGCTTTCGCATCAAGACTGTGGCCGGCGCTGACGATTATGCCATGATTCAAGAGACCTTGAGGCGCCGATTCACAAGAGGTGCGACGAGCGAAGGTACGTGGGGAATCATCCCTGACCTTGTCCTCATTGACGGCGGCAGGGGACAGCTTAACGCCGCCCTGGAGGTGAGGCAGGAATTAGAGTTGGACTCCATCCCTATGGCCAGCCTGGCCAAAGAGAAAGAGGAAGTGTTTATACCAGGCGACCCGGGGCCAGTAGATATTCCCAAGGATTCACCCGCCCTCCATATCCTGCAGAGAGCGCGGGACGAAGCCCATCGCTTCGCCATAAGCTACCATCGCAAGTTGCGCCGCAAAGAGTCTATTACTTCCGCTCTGGACAACATCCCCGGCATCGGCCCGAAGCGAAGAAAGGCTCTACTCAAAAAGTTTGGCTCGGTTAAAGCTATCAAGGAGGCTTCACTCGGGGACCTCAGCCAGACGGGAGGCATAAGTCCGGCTCTGGCAGAAAAAGTTAAGGAGTACTTAAAAGACTCCTGAGCGTCATAGCATTCTCAACCGCAAATGCCTCAGCATCGTTATTAAAATAGATGTAGCTAGCTCTAACTCTTTGCGCCAGCCGCGCAATCTTTTGTGCCCATCGGGAAAGTTCTTCGTCAGAGTAACAGCTGGAATATAGACCCTCGCTGCCGTGGAAACGGACATAGGCAAAATCACTGGTGGCAACCAGTGGACAGCTAAGGCCAGGCATGTCAAAAACGCACAACCCAACATTGTGCGTCCGTAGGATATCGAACACCGCTTCATGAATCCAGGACTCATGGCGAAATTCAATTACATGCTGATATTTTGGCGGCAACGAAGATAGGAAATTCTGCAATAGCCCATCATTGCGCTTCATGCTGGGAGGAAGTTGATACAGCAGAGGGCCCAGTTTTTCTTTCAGAAAACCAGTTCGGGATAGAAAATTATCCACGGCGTCACCTAAATTCTTCAATCGCTTTATGTGCGTGATGAAGCGGCTCACCTTGACAGCAAAAATGAAGTTGTCGGGTGTGGATTCCCGCCAGGTCGTGAACGCTTTTTCTGAAGGGACACGGTAGAAACTGTTGTTAAGCTCTACAGTGTCGAATTGCCGAGCGTAAAACGAGAGCCATTTCGGTTTGGGCAATTCCTGGGGGTAATAAAGCCCGCGCCAGTGCTCATAATGCCAGCCGCTGCAACCGATGTAATACTTCACCGACATGTTGTCTCGCCCCTCATTTCTGGCAATCACGCTACTATATTATCATCCTAATCAAGTGTCCAGTCCAAAAAATGAAATTGCTGCGTCCCGATAAATCGGGACTCGCAACAGCAAACGCGGGAATGGCTCTTTATGCCACCAGAGAAGTAGACTCGTCCCTGAAGTAACATCCCTATCGGCGCACGCGTCAAATCAATTCCCTTTACAGTGCATCGAGTCCGACATAATCGTAAAAAAACTTTTAACAGATGTCTAAAATTAACAGGATCTTAACAAAGTTAGCACATAATATTCTTGGCAAGAGATGTTGGAAAAGCTGAATCATCACCTGAAAAGATTTGGCATTCTTTTGATTACGGCGGCTTTGATTGCCGGGATGGCAGCTTGTGATGGTGGCCCTCCTTGCCCTTGTACTACTTCTCCTCCTTCCCAAAACCTAGAAATACGGACTTGGTATGATCTGAATGCCACCAGAGACAACCTGGCTGGCAACCACACTCTCATGAGTGACCTTGATTCTAATACTCCTGGTTACACTGAGCTGGCGAGCCCGATAGCCAATCAAGGAAAGGGCTGGCAGCCGATTGGGACTTTTATCCCTATGTGTTCCTGCGCGAGCTTTACAGGCACTCTCGATGGACAAGGATACGAGATACGTGACCTATATATCAACCGCCCTGATGAATACTTGGTGGGTCTTTTCGGTTGCGTTTATGAGCAAGGAGGAGTCATCGAAAATGTCGGCGTCACGAATTTCACTGTGATTGGCAAAAGTACGGTTGGTGGTCTGGTGGGAAGAAACATGGGCACTGTCAGCAGCTCCTATGCCATCGGCAACGTGAATGCGGATGTCTCAGTTGGCGGTCTGGTGGGGTACAATCAAGGCCCTGTGAGCAATTGCTATGCCACAGGCAATGTGGTTGCCGGTGGGGTCGTTGGCAATGTTAGCGCCGTGATAGGAGGATTTGGCGTTGGCGGCTTGATAGGACTTAGTGAGGGCGGCCCTGTAGACAACTGCTATTTTGCGGGCAATGTGACAAGCTATTTGTCTTGTGCTGACAAGTGGAACTTTCTTGCTGGTGTGGGCGGTCTAGTCGGGGTCAATTATGACACTGTGAGCAATTCTCATTCCAACGCCAACGTAACTGGCAAATATGGTGTTGGTGGTCTCGTGGGGCGTAATCTCTATGGCACCATAAGCAACTCCTATTTCACCGGCAGCGTGACTGGCAGTGCAGATGTTGGCGGCCTGATGGGATCTAATATGGGTGACGGCTCTCTGAGCAACTCTTTCTATAATTACGATGAGGCCTTGATCAATGGTGAGAGCATAAATACTATGGGAGCCTTGTTCGATAAGGACTTTGAGGAATGGCTGGCTAACGGCAAGTTCCTTGATGTCAACGAACGGCTTTCTCAAGAGAATGGTTATTATGTGGTAAATAATGTCACTGATTTCAAAGAGCTAATGGCATTCGGGCAGAATGCTACTCTGAAGTTCAGATTGAAGAACGACCTGGATTTAGCCACTGAATCCAACTTCTACATCCCTTATCTGGCTGGAGAGTTTGATGGCAATGGTCACAAAATCTCCAACTTGAGCTTGAATTCTGATTTAGTTTCGCTACTTGGATTATTCGGATATCTTGCTCCTGGTGGAAAAGTCACTCAAGTGGGCGTCGAGAACGTAAATGTAACTGGCTATTCAAGCGTTGGTGGTTTGGTGGGAGGTACGCGCCACGGCACTGTAAGCGACTGCTATTCTACAGGGAACGTGGCTGGTAATAGTTGTGTTGGAGGTCTCGCGGGAGACAGCGGCTTTGGCATTGTGAGTGACTCGTATTCCACAGCTACTGTGACGGGATATTCAGTTGTTGGCGGTTTAATAGGAGGAAATTCGGGCACTGTGACCGGCGGCACTGTGAGCAACTCCTGCTCACACGGCGACGTGACTGGCAGTGCCGCCGTTGGCGGCCTGGTGGGCGTTAACCAGGGCACTGTGAGCAATTCCTATTCCACCGGCACTGTCATTGGCGATGAGGGTGTCGGCGGTCTGGCTGGGGTGAACTCTGGCCTCGGCACTGTGAACAACTCCTTCTGGGATATTCAAAGCAGCGGACAATCTGCCTCAGATGGTGGGACCGGCAAGAATACCACGGAAATGCAGGATATCGTTACGTTCTCGGATGCAGGCTGGAACATAACCGCAGTCGCTCTGAATGAGACTAATCCCGCCTACATCTGGAATATCGTTAGTAACGTGACCTATCCCTTCCTGACCTGGCAGCCTTAGATAAGAATCCGGAGGTGTGAGATGAAAAGACTATCTGGTTCGAGGATAACTCAATCTCTGGTAAGACTTGGCGTTTTTTTGACCATGGCGGCCTTAATTGCCGGGATGGCAGGCTGTAGTGGCGACGGTTCACAAAACCTCGAAATACAGGATTGGTACGATCTGGATGCCGTCAGAAACAATTTGCGCGGCTGGCACACTCTAATGAACGACCTTAATTCCACTACGCCCGGCTACGAGGAGCTGGCAGGCCCGACAGCCAATGGTGGGAAGGGCTGGCAGCCAATTGGAAGTTGGGATGCCCCATTCGCCAGGAGCCTTGACGGGCAAGGATACGAGATACAAAACCTGTCTATCAACCGTCCTGGCGAGAGTTTTGTCGGGCTTTTTGGCGCCGTCGGGCAATATGGGGTCATCAAGAATATCGGAGTGACGAACGCCACTGTGCTTGGCCAGAGCCATGCCGGCGGTCTGGCGGGACGAAATGAAGGCACTGTGACCAACTCCTATTTCAGCGGCAGTGTGACTGGCAATCAAATGGCCGGGGGTCTAATGGGATCCAGTGAAGGCACTGTGACCAACTGCCATTCCAGTGGCAATGTGACTGGCTATGAGTATGTTGGCGGTCTGGTGGCAGCTGTTATCGGCACCGTTAGCGACTCATATTCCAGCAGCAGCGTGACTGGCACGGCTGTGGTCGGCGGTCTGGTGGGAATGTTTGAGGGTACTGTGACCGACTCATACTCCATGGGCAACGTGACTGGTAATCTGGGCGTCGGCGGTCTGGTAGGAGCTATGGGGTTTGCTGCTTCTGGTACTGTGAGCAACTCCTACTCTACCGGAAACGTCACTGGCCAGAGCGATGTCGGCGGGCTGGTGGGATCCAGTTACAAAAGCCGTGTCAGGAATTCCTACTCCGCCGGCAGCGTGGCTGGCAATCTGTCCGTGGGCGGTCTGGTCGGGATTAATGACGAGGCTAGCACCGT
>JAOUDT010000003.1 GCA_029859145.1 Dehalococcoidia bacterium | reverse complement strand
CACCACTGGTCAACACGCCGATCTTTTTCATGATACCCTCCTATTTGGCTTTCATTCTATCACGAACAGTGAACCTATTCTATGAGCTTGGTGGAAGACCCACATCGTTGGGCCCGGCTTCTTGTTTCCTCAAACCTTGTAGCTATCTCGATAATACACTAGCAAGTATAGCTCTCTAAGAAGGTCAGACTCGTTGTGCCTTAGTATTTGCTGCAAATAACTGTCATCCCTTGTATGAAGGAATTTTTGCCATAGCAAAGGGACGTCTCTGCCGCTTATGACCGGCTCGTTGAAATAATGCTCGGCATGCGAGAAGAGCTCGTCCAACTTTGGCCACTTGAGGTAAAGTGCCTCGGCTTTTTCCTTCCAAGGCTGAAATAAGTCGACCCCTTCTATGTGAATCCCTTTGGCTTGGAGAAATCCCTTCTCGAAGGAAAGATTGTAGGCATAGAATGGTCTGGGCAGAGTAGAAACGAGTTCCGCAAGCTGAACAGTGAACGGTGTTTCGTCTTCCGAATTTCGGCAGATGATCTCAAGACGGCTCCCTTGAATATAGCCGAAGAGCACTATTTCATCGCGGTTGACATCAAGACCTGTGGTCTCCAGGTCTATTAGTGTTCCCCGTGGGATACCCAGCATTAGCTCTCTGCTGTATGAGGTAATCATGGCCGCCCTTCTTTTCTTGACACTACTATTATACAGGTCGGACCGCTCATCAGTGTACCAATGGCCCGCACCAATCTCGTGTTGGTTTTGGCTCTAGAGTATATTGAGAAGGCGCTCGTCAGAATCTGCAGCTCAGTGTTACCCGTGTGGTCAGCCAGCACAGGAGGTTAACCCTTCTGTTCTCTCGTGTTATTGCTCGAGGTGACTTCCCAATACAAACATCATCATAAAAGAAGGAGGGTTTATCATGGAGGGGATATATTATGCTATACGTCGCCTTCCCAACTTATCTCCGGAGCAGTTTCAAAGTCATTGGCTAAAGACCCATGGCCCGCTGGGTGGACGCCATCTCAGGACTGTTGGTGCCCAGCGGTACGCGCAGGTTCATACACTTCATGACCCATTGAACGAAGTACTGCGGGCCTCCCGTGGGTGTATGGAGCCTTTCGATGGTATCGCTGAGATTTTTGGGGGACCGTGAGGAAATGCTCAGGGCAATGAGCACACCAGAAGGGCTACAAGCCATGGGCGAACTCCAGGAGGACGAAAAGAATCTCATTGATCTTTCTCGGTTTGCTATGTGGATTGCCAAAGAGCATGTCATTTTTGAACAGTGATGCGCTGTCGGGGGAGGAGTTTGCAAAACTCCGGGCCGCCTTCCGAATTGTACCCATAAACTTGTCCGCGTCATGTTGTCCAAAAAGACCTGCGCAATATAACCCTAGTTGACGCTAGAATGCCTGGGACGGGCTGGGATGAGACAGGATCGACGAGTAGATGGGGCTTTGGGGGTGTCCGTCTAATCTTGCCGTAAAACAAAGCTAGAATATGCCCGCCTATTGTGACCATGCCAATAGGACGCAGTTGGCTTTACCTATCAGTGGAGGAACACCGGGATGTTTGCCCTTTCATGCGTACGTTACTGTATAACTACTTTGAATATAGCTAAGGGCTAGGTTACAGTCTTCCGTGTGGTAGTTCAGGAGAAACCGTTTAGCATTCTGTTTCTAGGTTGGTGCTTTGCACCAGGATATCCATGCAGCCACCTGTGGCAACCTAGCTGATAAGCATCCAACCAACATCACATTCCCCGTATAGGTTGTATCCGACGACGATCACGGTGCCATCGTCCTTAAGTCCCACGGTGTGAGGACCGCCCGCGGCGACCTGAATGACGTTTATCCAGCCGCCGACATCGCACTGTCCGTAGTCGTATTCAGAACCGCCGGCGGCTACAACAGTGCCGTCGGACTTAACTCCCACTGTGTGCGTCCGGCCCGTGGCAATCTGGATAATGTCTGTCCACTCGTTTACATCGCACTGCCCGTGGCTATTGTATCCTACGGCGACAACAGTGCCGTCGGACTTAAGCCCCACCGTGTGACTGCCCCCGGCGGCGATCTGAGTGATGTTCCCCCACCCGCTGACATTGCACTGTCCAAGGGAGTTGTCACCTACCGCGACCACAGTATGATCGCCGCCAAGTCCAACCGTATGACTGTTGCCTGCAGCGACTTGGGCGATGCCCGTCCAGTTGCCTATATTGCACTGGCCATTGCTGTTGTCTCCCGCGGCGACCACGGTTCCATCGGGTTTAACGCCCACCGTGTGCTCACCACCTGCCGCAACTTGGACGATGTTCCTCCACTGGCTGGCATTGCACTGTCCAAAGTAATTGTCTCCTACTGAAAATACGCTGCCGACGTCACTAAGCCCTACCGTGTGCTTGCCGCCCGCCGCAATCATGGGGCTGCACTCGTAGCCAAAGTTGGCCGTTATTGACATGTCGCGACCCAGAGCAACGCAAGTTACCGCATGGAGTGGAGCCTCAGGCGGGTACTCGTTACTGGTCCACTTGACAAAGCGGTAGCCTTCGTCAGCCTCGGCTACAAGGTCAACCGACTGACAACATTGAGGAGCAAATTTAAAAGTCCCCTCTCCGGGGACGGTCACTGTCCCTCCCTCGGTGCTGGTGATAGTGAGTGTGAGATAACCACCACCACCGTCACAGCCTACCATCCCAACAATTGAGGCCACTACAATGAAAAAGATGCTTGATATTGCCAGGTAGTGGCATCTCTTCAAACGACGCATCATCTTAATGCCCCAAATGCGGGTCATAGTGGTTACGCCATTATTATATGATAACATTGTTAAAATGTCATTAAGGAAATAGAAGTTTTTGGCTGCGTCCAAGAAATACTACAGAGCTGCGAAGTCGCCACCGCACAAACTGGCGTCTTGTGACTCCTAGGTGTATGGTATGTTTGAGGCGCCCCACAAAAGAAGTATTGACTATTCTTCACTTGGCGGTATAATAGTCTCCATAGGAAGTAGTGCTTTTGGACCAAGACAAATATGGTGGTCGAATATGAGTACGAAGTATGACTAAGCGAAGGAATAGGATGGCAAAACCACGTGGAGAAGCGCAAGATAAGGGTGTGAAACGAGGCAGAAACGTAGTTCACAGGAAAGCAGGTCTAGATGGGGCGGGGACCGAATCGCTGGCGTCAAAACGGAAGCGCAAGCAGATGGAAAGGGCAGTTTTTGACAGTGAGGAACGCTACCGTCTAATAGCTGAACACACCGCAGATGCCGTGTGGACCGTGGATATGAACATGCGGCTCACATACATCAGTCCATCCATAACACCCCTGCTGGGCTATAGTGTTCAGGAAGCAATGGCCAAGCCCATGCGAGAAATCTTTGCCCCTACTTCATTCAAGCCGGCTATGGGACTTCTGAAAGAGGAGCTGCGAGTAGAAAGTAAGAAGCAGAAGGGCGTCGCTAGATCGCGGATGCTAGACCTGGAATTGACTCACAAGAATGGCTCGCTAGTCCCAGTCGAAGTCAAGTATACTGTCCTGCGTGATACCCAGGGACGACCTGTCGAGGTTCTGGCAATAGCTCGCGATATCAACGAACGCAAACAGGCACTGGAGGAACCTGAGCACAGCACTGGGAGGCTAATAAGAGCCATGGAACACGCCATACAGGCCATGACCGTCATAGCCGAGATGAGGGATCCCCATACCGCAGGTCATCAGCAGCGGACCACTCAGCTTGCCTGTGCCATAGCCGAACAGATGGGCCTTTCCAAAGAGCAGATTATCGGGCTCCGTCTAGCTGGGCTCATTCACGACATTGGCAAAGTCCGTGTACCTGCTGAAATCCTCACCAATCCCGGTGGGCTATCTGAACCCGAGTTCATGATGATTAGAGCACATCCAGTACTCGGCTATGAAATACTGAAGGCCATGGATTTCCCTTGGCCAGTTGCACAGATTGTGCTTCAACACCATGAAAGAATGAATGGTTCCGGATACCCCTCAGGCCTATCAGGCGAAGACATCATCGTGGAGGCTAGAATATTGGGCGTAGCTGATGTTGTGGAGGCTATGGCCTCTCACCGGCCCTACCGGGCAGCTCCGGGTATAAACAAGGCGTTGGCGGAAATATCGCAAAACAAGGGTGTGCTCTATGACTCCCAGGTGGTAGATGCATGTTTGACGCTCTTTAGAGACAGAGAGTTTGAGTTCGAGCAGCATGTGGATGTAGGAACCTCGCTTGAGAATATCTACCAAGGTGCGCTACAGTCATGGCATAGATTCTTTCAATCTCGCCAGCAGGTTCAGACAAGCCTACGAGTGTTGGAAGAATTGTAGACTGGCAGCGGGATGCATCTCGACAAATTATAGGCGCCTAACTTTCAGCGATTACTGATCTCATCATACATCTGCCTGGTCTGTTACACATTAACTTCTTTTGTGACCTTGGAGACACGCATACTGAACGGCGTGAGTCTTATGTTATTGTGTCGCCGCAATCCGGGTTGGTGTTCTACTAGCAAAACAGGATTTTGGGCGTGCTCACCTAATTCTGCCGCAAAACAAAGCTGAAATATGCCCGTCTATTGTGACCCTGCCAATAGGGTTGCATAACCGACTGTTCCTGTTATCCGTTGTTGCCATTTTTGCTGCTAAGGTTATTCTATCTTCAATGTGGTGCCTCTATTCTCATTTGGCTCTATTGAGACATATTCCATAATTTAGGCTAGTTGATGTATAATTCAATTATTGAAAAGCTAACGAAAGAGTCATTTCCCTGTAAGGA
This sequence comes from Dehalococcoidia bacterium, assembly GCA_029859145.1. Taxonomy (GTDB): domain Bacteria; phylum Chloroflexota; class Dehalococcoidia; order GIF9; family AB-539-J10; genus RBG-13-51-36. The sequence goes on along the minus strand of JAOUDT010000003.1, from coordinate 22,256 downwards.
GGCGAAGCGTGAGAGCCATACTTAGTTCGAGAGTATTCCATTATGTGTTCAGAGTCAGCTTGCTGTTGATTGCGATAGCCTTAGTTGCAGGAACGGTGAGCTGTAACGGCGGGGATGGTGTTATTGAATATGACCTAACTATTTCCAGCGGCACTGGAGGCAGTGTCACTACCCCTGGAGAGGGGACCTTTAGCTATAATGCAAGCACGATGGCCAGTCTGGTGGCGACTCCAGATGATGGCTGCCAGTTCGTCAGCTGGACCGGCGATGTAGGTACTATCGCCAATGTCAACGCCGCCGCGACCAACATCACCATGAACGGCAACTACTACATCACCGCCAACTTTCAATACATCCCCATGGTCGCCGCAGGCTACGATTACACGGTGGGGCTTAAGTCTGACGGCACCGTGATCGCTATGGGAGACAACTATTACGGGCAGTGCAATGTAAGCGGCTGGACAGACATCACCCAGATCAGTGCAGGCTACGAGCACACGGTAGGGGTTAAGTCCGACGGCACCGTGGTCGTCGTGGGAGACAACTATTTCGGGCAGTGCAATGTAAGCGGCTGGACGGACATCATCCAGGTTGCCGCAGGTATGTATCACACGGTGGGTATTAAACCCGACGGCACCGTGGTCGCTGTTGGAGACAATGGACACGGGCAGTGCGATGTAGGCGGCTGGACAGACATCACTCAGGTCGCCGGAGGCGGTTACCACACGGTGGGGCTCAAATCCGACGGCACCGTGGTTGCCGTGGGACCATCAAGCGGGGAATGGAATGATTTCGGGCAATGCGATGTCGGCAACTGGACGGACATCACCCAGGTTGACGCAGGCAGCTCTTACACGGTGGGGCTCAAGTCCGACGGCACCGTGGTCGCCGTGGGATCCAGTTATGATTTCAGCAACTGGACGGATATCACGCAGGTTGTGGCTGGCGGTTCTCACACGGTGGGGCTCAAGGCCGACGGCACCACGGTCACCGTGGGAGACAACTTCTGGGGGCAGTGCGATGTTGGCAGCTGGACAAACATCATTCAGGTCGCAGCAAACGCCCGTCACACGGTGGGGCTTAAGTCCGACGGCACCGTGGTCGGCGCGGGGGATTACTACCACGGCCAGTCCGATGTCGGCAGCTGGTCAGATATCGTCCAAGTCGCGGCAGCTGGTGACCACACGGTGGGACGTAGGTCCGACGGCACCGTAGTCGCCGTGGGAGACAATGAAAACGGGCAGTGTGATGTCGGCAGCTGGACGGACATCATCCAGGTCGCAGCAGGCGCCTATCACACGGTGGGTCTTAGGCCCGACGGCACCGTGGTGGTCACCGCGGGATCTGGCTACGATGTCGGCAACTGGACCTGTATCACGCAGGTCGCCGCAGGCGCGACGCACACGGTGGGGCTCAGGTCTGACGGCACAGTGGTAGCGGTGGGATACAACATCTCGGGGGAGTGCGAGGTCGGCAACTGGACGGGCATCACCCAGATCGCCGCAGGTGGCTCCTCCGGGTTTCCTATGGGGGGATACACGGTGGGACGTAAATCCGACGGCACCGTGGTCGCCGTGGGGCTCAACTGGTCCGGGCAGTGTGATGTCGGTAACTGGACGGGCATCACTCAGGTCTCCGCCGGTAACTATCACACGGTGGGGCGTAAGTCGGATGGCACTGCGGTCGCCGTGGGATACAGCGGTTTTGGAGCGTGCGATGTCGGCAACTGGACCGACATCGTCCAGGTTGCCGCAGGTATGTATCACACGGTGGGTATTAAACCCGACGGCACCGTGGTTGCTCTGGGAAAGAACGAATGGGGGGAGTGCAATGTCGGCAGCTGGACGGACATCATCCAGGTCACAGGAGGCGGCTCTGCTAGTCCTGCGGAGGGGTACACGGTAGGGCTTAAATCCGACGGCACCGTGGTCGCCACGTCCCCTTGGGACGAGCTTGCCAAATGGGATTTGTTCTAGGCAATCCGAGGTCGGCGGCTGGACATTCATCATCCAGGTCGCCGCGGACTGGTATCACGCGGTGGGGCCTACGACCCACGGCACCGTGGTCGCCGTGGGATGGAACGAGTACGGGCAGTCCGATGTCGGCGGCTGGATGCTGGAGTGAGCTTTTCCCCGTACCTCCGCCCGCAAGGGCGGAGGTACGGTTATATTGTAAATGATATTGGCTTTATGATTTCATGGCTATAGGGCCTGCAAAACTATCCCTATTATTGTTTCGTTAGCTTAAGCTTCCACCCGAAAAATTGACGTTAAAATGTTTGCGACATGTCGGGACATAATGGGACTTCACAAACAAAACAGGGTTTTAATGATTAACACAAAGGTTCTATTTTATGCGTAGAGGGACCATTTGGCACGACTGGCTGGGAATTTGGAGACCGCTGCTCTATTGTCACAGCACACCTAGACAATAAAGCAGAATTGTGGGTGTATTTACCTAATTCTACTGCAAAACAAAGCTAAAATATGCCCTATCATTGTGACCCTGCCAACAGCATGCAGTTGTCATTCTGAGCGAAGCAGGGACAACGTTACTGGAGACTGTATCGTACAAGCCAGATTGCACCAAAGATAGCACGATTTGAAACCTTGTCTCCCGTTGACTCCGATAAGTGGCAAATGGTGGGACGGCTAATAGAAAGAGCGAGCCCCAAATTTGGAGCCCGCTCCTGAATATCGCTATTCAGTTCTAGATCACCCCTACTCTTCCACTTCAAATTCCGGCTGAGCTGCCGTTGCCCTTTCTTAAGGGCCTTCCTTCATACGAAGAGCTCGGGGCTTCCAATTGCTCTCAAGCAACTCACCTTGACTACCGAAGGCAGTTCCCGGCTACGCTGCCAGAGAGCTCCGATAAGGAAATACCCATCGGCATAACCAGGCTTCTCTTCTTGTCATGCCCCACCTCCTTGCTAGGCTCGACCATTCTTGCCTAACGTGTGTATTTTAGCAAAGTACGGAGGTCGTGTCAAGATTGTGTGTTGATTCCTTTGCATTGGGGGTAGCTTGCACGCCGTCCGGGCAAGTTGAGCCGCTCCGGCCGCGATGTTCTACCTGGTGATCCGGGTGCCGGTCTTGCCCTGGAGTGCGGCCAGAGCGGTTTCAGGGAGAGTTATGATTACCTCCCGTTCATATTCCCTTTTGGGCTTTGCTTGTTCCAGAAACGTTATGGCTGCCCGTATCTTTGGCTCCATGCTTCCCTTGCAGAATTGGCCCTCGTCTAGAAGCTTCTTTGATTCAGCGACAGTCAGATCCCTCAAGGCCTTCTGGTTGGGTGTGGCGAAGTCCCGATATACATACTCCACTGCGGTAAGCACAAACAGGACATCAGCATCTATCTCGATAGCCAGGCGGGCCGAGGCGTAGTCCTTGTCAATTACGGCTTCGACGCCATACAGATTGCGGTTGTCCTCTCTAATGCCCGGGATACCACCGCCGCCCACGGCCACAACTATCTCGCCCGCGTCCAGCATGCTCTTTATGATCCTGGCTTGCTGGAGGCTGACGGGCATAGGTGAAGCGACTACGCGCCTGTAGCCGCGATCGCTGTCCTGAATGATATGCCAACCCTTCTCTTGCCGCAGTCGCGCCGCTTCACTCTCAGTGTAGAAAGGGCCGATTGGCTTTGACGGGTTCTGAAAAGCAGGGTCATTACCTTCGACAACGACCTGACTTACGACCGTGGTGATATTATGTGGCTTCCCCGCCTGTCTTAAACAGTTGGCCAGCGTGTTCTGAATCATGTAGCCCATGAAGCCTTCTGTGGCGGCTACACAGATATCCAGCGGCATGGGCGGCACCATAGTCTGTGCCATCGTGCTAGCTAAAAGCAAATTTCCCACCTGCGGTCCGTTCCCGTGAGTGATCACGATGCGGTTCTCACTGCTGAGCAGGCCCAGTAACTGTTCGGCAGTGCGCCGCAAGTTCTCATATTGCTCCTCGATAGTCCCCCTCTGCCCTGCCCTTAGGATGCAGTTGCCGCCGAGGGCGATGACAAAAGTCTTAGTTCTGCCCCTGGTCACTAGTTTTTCTTTCCCTGTCATATGCTGTGGCATTTACAGGTCGCACCCTGGTTTCCGTCATTCTTGGAGTCCTGAGAGAGATTGTGAGCGCGTGCAAACTCAGACAGTACGTCCTCTAAATTGGGTGTCCCTACTTCCTGAAGTTCGTAAGAGACCCTGGTATGTGGTTTTCTGATGTCGATGATTCGGCCTAAATCAATGGGCGTCGCCACGACCACCGCATCACAGTCGACCCTGTTGACGGTCGTCTCTAGATGCTGTAATTGACGTGTGCTGTATCCGATAGCTGGTAAGATTGGCCCAATAGTCGGGTAGTTCCTGAAAGCTTCAGCAATGCTCTCGACCGCATAAGGCCTGGGATCTACAATTTCTGCTGCGCCGCCTTGCCGGGCAGCAATGGTGCCCGCACCATATGCCATGCCCCCGTGCGTCAGCGTCGGTCCGTCCTCGATGACTAGGACTTTCTTGCCCTTGATGAGGTTCGGATCATGAATTTGAATCACTGATGCAGCGTCCACCAGGGTCGCATTCGGGTTTACTGTGACAATGCTCTCCCGCACCTTTCGTACGTTCTCCAGAGTTGCCGTATCGATCTTATTGATAACCACCACATTGGCCATTCGCAAGTTGATTTCCCCCGGGTAGTACGAGACCTCATGGCCAACACGATGAGGGTCGGCCACCGTAATCATGAGATCGGGCTGGAAAAACGGGAAGTCATTGTTTCCTCCGTCCCACACGATGACATCACAGCCTGCTGGATCCTTCTCGGCAGCCTTCAGAATGGCAGAGTAATCGGCGCCAGCATATACGATGGTCCCCCGTACCAAATGCGGCTCATACTCTTCTATCTCTTCGATGGTGCAGTTGTGTTTCTTCAAGTCGTCCAGCTCGGCAAGGCGCTGCACCCTTTGCCTGGACAGTTCGCCGTAGGGCATCGGATGACGCACAGCGATGGCTTTCGCTCCCTTCTTCTTCAGAAGCTCTATAATCCTCCGCGAAGTCTGGCTTTTGCCAGCGCCTGTCCTCACCGCACACACTGCGATAACGGGTCTTTTGCTCTTTAGCATTGTGTCCTTTGGGCCAAGCATCATATACGTTGCCCCGGTCGCGTTCACAATTGACCCGATGTGCATCACTTGCTGGTACGAGACATCACTGTAGGCAAATACGCAGTCATCAACGTTCAACTCTTTTATGAGTCGGGGCAGTTCTTGTTCTGCGTAAATAGGAATTCCCTCCGGATATAGTTTCCCGGAGAGCTCAGGGGGATACTTCTTCCCGGAGATGCCCGGGATTTGTTGTGAGCCAGTGAAGCCCACCACATTGTAGCGTTTGTTATTCCTGAAAAACACGTTGAAGTTGTGAAAGTCTCTTCCCGCTGAGCCTATGATAATGACGTTCCTCTTTGTCATGGCGATGGTTCTACTCCAGCCTTCGTCTTTCGTATTCCTGAATAAGCGGAAATATTAACACATCTCGCCCTGTTGTGAATAGTTATACTTGGCAAGCGGATGGGTGATGCATAGCGCGATAGTAGGACGGGTGCTCTGGCAGTATTGATTGTGTCATTCAGGCAGTCTTCAGTTGACATAAAGTTTACTATCAAGGGGTGTTGCTTCTACTGGCGCATCTACGGCAAAGTTGTCAAAGTGATGCTCGAAGTAAAGAGCCTTGGAGAAAAGTGTCCCCGCCGAGGAGCAGCTATGGGCAGATGGCACCGGCCCACCTGGGGCTTCTCTTCTTTCCTGTTGTGAAGCTCCTTTACATCCTGTGTTGCTGAGGTTATCATATGCCGTATTTGAGCGGACCTGGTCTATGGCCTGGTATTCTATTCGTGATAGCAAAGCCAGCTCAACGATAAAAGGAGGGGTTCAAATGTTAAAGGGCAGGAGCGTTCTTCTACGGCCGGTAAAGAGATCGGATATCTCATATTTTCTCAAATGGTTTAACGACCCGGAGGTAGTCCAGTATGTGGAACTATATATGCCGATGACTGAGATGTCTGAGGAGAAATACATCGAGGAACTGGGCACCACGAGAGCGAAACGCGATGCTCAGTTTGTCATGGAAGTGATTGAAGGTGCCTCAACTAAACCCATCGGCACCTGTGGACTGCACGAGATTGACTCAAAAGACCGCAAGGCCGTTTTCGGAATGGTTATAGGCGAAAAGGATTACTGGAGCAAGGGCTATGGCACCGAGGCTGCCCGGCTGATAGTAAACTATGGCTTCCAACAATTGAATCTGCATCGCATCTCATCCGGTGCTTTTGCCTTTAATGAACGCAGCATTAAACTTCAAAAGAAAATCGGCTTTCGGGAGGAAGGCCGCCTACGGGAAGCATTCTTCAAAAACGGGCAATACCACGATCTGGTGCTGTTGGGTCTGCTGAGGGAGGAATGGAGGGGCTTGTGATGAAGAGGGGGTTCTGTCAGCTTGGTTGGTGAGTCTGGCCGGCGGTGATGAGTGTGGTGGGTAGTCTATTAATGGGGTGGGGATAAACACATACTTCAACTTCGTAAGCTTTCTTGATATTCGGCGCTTTCAGTATGACGAGTGGCGTGCGTTCGGCGTAAACCTTCCCCCCCATCTAGCGCGACCATTGCCCCTTCCACTTGAGGCACAACAGCCTATTCTGCTACGCAAAGGGTCATCTCCGGATCCATATCAAATTGTTTTCCGTCCACCACGAAACAATCTCCATAGGTGCTTGAGGGCACTGCAACGTACGCCTTTCGAATTGAGGGCATCTCCACGGGTAACCCCGATATACCAGAAGAGGTGATATGGATGAACTGCTCTTAGTGCCAGAAATAGATGGGCACCCAGCGTTCTCGTGGCAGCAAGAACGTCATTTACTTGGTTAACTCAACAGAAACGGGTACATCTATTATGGTCGAAAATGACATAGTAGAGTCCCTATAACACTTTCCAAAACACGCGGATTCAGGCACCGAATTCCTGGAATCTCCCACCTCCTCACCCCGCAGTTTGGGCTACTGGCTAGTTTCCTGTTATCTATCAGTCTCAAGCACAACCTGTAGCTCGGGTGTGGCTCAGCCCCTTCCTGAATGCCTCAAGAATAGGCTTCAGCGTGTCCTTGGGAAACCTTTCCTTTATTTCTTCCTCTAGCTGCGCCTTAGTAATTGGCAGAAGGGAGGAGCCAACTAGCGCACCAAGCATAACCATGTTGGTCAGGCGTACCGAACCCAAACCTAGAGCAACCTCAGTAGCGTCTAGGAACCAAACCTGTCTTGACAGCTGTGCTATGGCTCGCCTCAGCTCGTCATAATCGGGATACTGAGTAACGCCCATACCCACTGTCACCGGAAGGATAGGGCGTGTGTTGGTAATGGTAGCTACCTGAGGGTTACCAAAGTCCACCAGAATTCGCAGCGTCTCCAAAGGTTCCAATCCGAGCACAATGTGGGCGCCACCGGGGGGAATGAGAGGCCCATATCTGTGACGCACGGATAGCCGAATGTTGCTCATTACATCGCCGCCTCGCTGTGAAGCTCCATACGTCTCGCCGATTGTCACTATATAACCACGCTTGGCCAGTGACCTCCCCGCAAGACGAGCAATCAGGATATTCCCCTGTCCGCCGACACCACACACAACGATATTCAGTGGGTCTACAGAGAGTTTGTCCTTACTCACTTGGCTCCTTCATTATGGCGGAGGCCGGGCATGTACAGGTGCATACCCCACAGCCAACACAGACCGCCTCATCTATTTGAGCCCTCCCTCTAGTCCTATCCCAGACTAGACCAGGACACTTGAAGGCTCTGACACAGTATTTTGCACAACCACATTCGTCTCCCCGGCACTTCGAGATGTCTACCGAAACCTTGAATGGCGTTTTCTCACCGGGCGGTCGAAGAAGGACACAGGGATGACGCATAATGACCACCCTCGCTCCACTCCTATCTGACATAAGCTCAACCAGTCTTTTGGTGTTCTCAGTAATGTCAAAGGGGTCCATCACTTCCACCGGGATGTCCAACCCTCGGCACAGCCCCTCTATATCAACGACCGGCGCGGCTTTCCCCATTGCGTTTACACCGACCCCGGGATGTGGCTGGAAACCGGTCATAGCTGTCGCACTGTTGTCGAGAATCATCATAATGACATCGGACCTGTTATATTTGGCATTAATCAGGGCGGGGATTGCAGCGTGGTAGAATGTGGAATCGCCGCACACTGCGATTACCGGCTGGCTAAAGCCAAACTGGTCAAGCTTGCCTAGTCCAGAGGCTACACCGGCGCCCGAGCCCATTGCCAGGGCTATCTTCGTTGCCAGATAGCCGCCTGCCCCTCGACGATCGAGAGCATAGCATCCGATGTCCCCAGAGACAAAGCCATCCCTCCCATCCAAACGAAAGGCATTCTTTATCGTCCAGAAGGTTGCCCGATGAGGACAACCTGGACACCACATTAGCTCCCGGTCAATAACTAGATCCTTGGCGGCTTGCTTTGCTCTCTCATCATACTCTTTGCTCCGCGGCTCATGCTTAATGCCTGTCAACCTTGCCAAAGCGTTTATCACTATTTCCGGGCTCAACTCGCCAACTGGTTTTATATGTCCACTAGCCTTGCCATAGATAACATGGTCTCTGTCAAGCCAGCCGCTGTCCGCGGCCACTACCTTGAGATTTCGTTCCACAAATGGGTCTACCTCTTCCACCACTAATACCCTTGAGGTTTGAGACAATTGTTTTTCCACGAACTTGGCAGGTACGGGCCAGGTTGTTCCCAGGTGAACAATGCCAACCCTCTTCTCCAACCGCAAGCACTCCACCGCCTCCGCGGAGTAAAGCCGACCACTGCCGGAAGAAATCATCACCAGTTCAGGGTGTTCAGGCCCCTCGTAGTAATTGAACTGGGACTTCTCGAATATTTCCTTTACTTGCTCAACCTTTGTCAGCAGGTTGCCGTGCTTCTTGATGATTGGGACGAACACAAAAAGCTTTGAGGTATCAAAATGGGCAGGTGTATCCCGACTGGCAATCTCTCCCAGGACCACGGTGCCGGTGGTGTGCGACACTCTTGTGATACTTCGCATCACACAGTAGGTGCCTGTCTGTTCTGACAATTCGAAAGCCCACCGGGTCATATCCTTAGCCTCCTGAGGAGTGGAAGGCTCAAACAGCGGCACGTTAAGCCACTGGACGATTGCTCGTGAATCATTCTCTGATGGGCTGGACCAACCGCCGGGATCATCGCAGACTACTACCACTAGCCCCCCCTTGGTCCCCGTCAGGTTCAAATGACACAGCGTATCAAGGGCAACATTCAACCCCTCATGTTTGAAGCTAACGATAGCCCGCAAACCGGCAAAGGAAGCCGCAGCGCCTACCTCGACAGCCACTTTCTCGTTGACTGACCACTCTGCATAGAGGCCTGCCTCCTCAGCAACAGCAGCCAGGTTTTCAAGGATCTCGCTCGATGGGGTTCCCGGGTACGAGGCAGCCACTCTGACGCCTGCCTCCAGTGCCCCTCTTGCTATGGCCTCATTACCAATAAGGAGCTCAGTTTTGCCCGCAGCGTTTGCTGTCAATGCAACCATATCTCTCTTCCTTGACGAGCCTAGGCGTTCCTCAGGATTCGCTCCACGGTATCATGCTTGACTTTCAGGTAAAGCAAATCTCCTCTCTTACCGCTCTTCCGGACACGGTTTTGGAGAGCTCGCCTTTTCTTGAGTCGGGCAGATTCCATCAAGTGGTCCAGATTCGCCTTTGGTAGCTCCTCTGTCTCCAAAAGCCCCTCCGACACCGATGTTCTTACAAGCTCTTGACCCTTCTTGGTGCGGATTATTACCGTATTCCAGCCCTCTAGGCCCTCTGCAGCGCCTACAGAGACGTCAGTCATCTCCGCGGTCATATCCCAGCAAAGAGCACAGGCAGGAGGAATAAAAGGTTTTACGTCATCCAGTGGTATTGACAGGCACCTATCTGCGGTATAGGCGCGAAGGACACTGGCTGGGGGCGGTGGTATATCGGTTTTTCTTATCGCTGAAAGCGGTGCCCATTTTGCCAACACCTTACGAAAACTGTGGGAGAGAGCCCATGTACAGAACAATCCGATGACGAGGTTGGCTCTGCTGATGTTGCTTTGTGCCGAAAGAGAGCAGGTTCTCATATGGGCTACTGCCAATGTCTGGCAGGGTGTGCCTACTATTCCGACTCTATCATTATCCTCAGGCTGCCATCTGTGAAAAGCCTCTAAGACGGGGCAGACCAGGTAGCTAGAGCCGCGACAGTCTAGGACTTCCTTTGCTGAGGAGACGGTGACGCCCTGAGGGACACCTTCCACCAATTTGGCGAGAACGGCTGTGCTAATTACTCCACTTTGCAGTGCTACGCGTATCAGTGTCGACGCAGTCCCCCCGTACTGAGCTCGTTCTCGTACTTCCGTCTCCCTGCTTCTGGCTATGATCACCTCACGCACCTCACCAATAGGCTCGGCACTGTAGGAAACCCCAAAAAGGGTGCGGGCAACAAGATCAAGGTCCACCCCAATTTGGGGGCAGAATTGGCAACATCGCGACTCAGTCACCGGACAAGAGTCCATCACTGCCACCCTCCCTTTAAACGGAACCAGGTAGGGGCACATTCCGGTGCATGCTCCGCAAAAGCTACACAGGCCTTGGGATAATACCTGCTTCTGAAGCCTATCGAGTCCGGGCAGCTCTGGGCTCATCAAATCACCCCCGTAATCATTTAGTCTTTCTACGAACCTACGGTCTTAATCGCCAAGAATGGTATAAAACTAAGATATCATTTTTGTCAATAGTCGTACTAGTTTATGGAGCTAAGGGGGATACAAAACGCTATTTTGTTGAGGAATTCGTGAATTTATGGCGAACTAGCCTTTTGTCTCGACGGGGATGCCAGAGACCATAAGGAGTTGTACTAGCTCGTTCCGTGACTCCTGCTGGCGGTGATGAGTGTGGTGGGTAATTTATTAATGGGGTGGGGATAAACGCATACTTCAGCTCCGTAAACTTCCTTGATATTCTGGACTGTGAGTATGTCGGCTGGCGTGCCTTCAGTGTAAATTCTCCCGCCATTTAGCATGACCATCCAATCGCAGTATTGAGCAGCTAAGTTCAAATCATGTAGAGCGATAATGACGGTCAAACTCTGCTCCAGGCAAAGGCTCTTGACCAGATTGAGAATCTCGACTTGATGGTTTATATCAAGATTGGCAGTGGGCTCGTCAAGGAGCATCGCCTTTGGCTGCTGGGCTAGTGCCCGAGCGATAATAAGCCTCTGTCTTTCTCCTCCCGAGAGCTCACTTACTCTGCGCTCGGCGAATGATCGGGTATGGGTGGCCGCCATGGCTTGCCAGGCGATAGCCAAGTCTTTTCCTCCCTCGTAGCGGAGAAGCCCGAGGCGAGGCGTTCGTCCCATAAGCACCACTTCAAAAGCCGTGAACGCCCCGGGCAAAGCCGGGCTTTGCGGCACCGTGGCCACTAGGCGAGCCAATTCGTCTCGCTTAATAGTTTTTATATCGCGGCCGTCAATCGAGATACGCCCGGAGAACAGGTCGATTACCCGAGTCATGCCCTTGATTAAGGTCGACTTCCCCGAGCCATTGGGGCCGACCAGCCCCAGTACTTGGCCGGGTCTGGCCTTCATACTTACATCGTGCAAGATGGCTCGATGGTCGTAGCCCAGGCTGACATTGTCCAGTTCAATCATAGTGTCTTATCCTTTCAGAAGAAAGCCAGCCCCTTCCTCCTGCGCAATAGATAAATAAAGAAAGGCGCTCCACAGAGGGCAGTAACTATTCCTACGGGAATCTCAGTGGAAGGAATATGAATGGTACGGGCCAAAGTGTCGGCCAGGATGAGAAAGATGGCGCCCACCAGCGTGGATAGAGGGAGCAAAAACCGGTGGTCCGGCCCCCAGATAAGCCTCACTGCGTGAGGGACGAATATGCCGACAAAACCGATAAGGCCAGTGAAGCAAATCGCTGAGGAGGTAATAAGGGTGGCAGCCGCCAGTAGTATGAGCTTAACTCTTTCCACATTGATGCCCAGTTGTTGGGCCTGCTCTTCGTCAAGCTGCATGACATTGAGCGGTCGGGCATGAATCCAGATGACCACCAGGCCCGCTAGTACACAGGGGAGGACCACCCACACCTGAGACCAGTTGGTCAGGTAAAGTCCACCCAGCAGCCAGTATAGAATCCCAGGTAGTTCTTCACCGGAAATGATCATGAGATAGGAGGTGATGGAGGCCAGAAGAGCGTTTAGAGCTACTCCAGCCAGGATAAGTGTGGTGGCGGGCAGGGTTTTGCCGACACGGGCCAGCAAATAGACCACAGCCACGGCGCCTATGGCACCAATGAAGGCAAATAATGGCACGGCCCCAAAACTCATCCAAGCTAAGGTGAAAGGAGTGAGCATGGCAATGGTCGCCCCCAGCCCAGCTCCTGAAGCTACACCTAAAAGATAAGGGTCGGCCAGAGGATTGCGGAACAGTCCTTGATAAGTAGCTCCAGCCACTGCCAGGGCTGCTCCTACTAGACCGGCAAACAGGATGCGCGGCAGCCGGATATCAATGATTATCGTCTTCAGAATTTCCGGGCTCAGAGGCATCCCGTAGATTTCGGGGGAGGCAGGGGAAATGTCAACGAAGGGCAGTTGAGAGAGAAGGACCTGAAACGTCGTGGTAAACGGAATATGAACGCTTCCCAGAGTGGTGGCAAACACGACTACCACCACGAGTAATCCAGCAAGACCCAGTAATGAGTAGACTCTACTTTGCCAGCGAATAGCATAGGGAATAACGGGCTGAGTAAGTAACTCAGATGCAGTACGTGCCATCGTTTTCAGTATTCGATGCCTGCGCGGCTCTTTATTCCTTGCCTATAAGGGTGCTTCACTTCCCTCACTTCGCTGACCAAATCCGCCTTTTCCATAATTTTTTCTGTGACGGCGCGACCGGTCAAGACAAGCTCCAGCTTTGCTGGCTTCGCCTCCAGAAGAGCAAGGACATCCTTTTCTCCCAAGAATCCGTCGCGTACGGCGATGTTTATCTCGTCCAGGATCAGCATATCCCAGGACGGGTCCTGAAAAAGCTGCCTAATGAAGTCCAGTCCTTGGCGGCATTCCTGGCAGACATCGTCAGGATTCAGTTCCTTGTAGAAGTGAGGATGTTTCCTGGCAAGAAGAAAAGTCTCTATCCCCAGTTTTTTCAGGGATTTATATTCACCATACCCGAACGCCTCGGGGTCTTTGAAGAAAGAGACGAAGCCGACCTTGAAACCGTGCCCGGCGGCGCGAGCTGCCTGACCGATGGCGGCGGTGGATTTTCCTTTACCGGTTCCGGTATAGACTTGGATTAGGCCTTTCTTTTTCACATCAGCCCCTTTACGTGCCAGGAAAAAGACGCTTCACCTAGCTGCCCTCGGGCTCCCCAAATATTTCGGGGTGAATGAAATGGGCAAACCACTCCAAGCCCTCGACCAGTCTGGGACCCGGGCGTTGAACCAAATCATCATCGCATGTATAGACTCCGCCCGTTTGACTGGCATTGGTACTGGCAAGTTCAGTCGCATTAAGTGCCCAGTCATATGACCATTCGCTGGTGATGATTATTTCAGGGTCGCGGGCAATAACCTCTTCAATCGAGATTGTCGGATAGCCGGTGATATTCTGAAAGATGTTCACCCCGCCTGCCTTTTCAATTAGCTCGTGAATGAAAGTCCCGGAGCCGGCCGTCCATAACGGGTCATGCCAGACGATATAGAAGACTCTTGGCGTCTGCTCCAATTCTTCGGTCTGATTGGTCACCGCTTGAATCCTGCTTTCCATTGCAGACGTAAGTGCTTGTGCCTCCAGTTCGTCATCGGTTATTTCCCCTATTCTTCTGATGTCATTGAGCAGGTCACCTAAATCGGTGGTCTTTATGCCAAATACTGTAAGCCCAAGTCCTACCAAATTATCGATAACATCCATGGTAGTACCGTGCGCAACCAGTATGAGGTCAGGGTCAAGGGCAACTATCTTCTCTATATCCGGTATGTCATATGCTCCTACCTTCTCCTTCTCCAGGGCCTCTGGAGGATAATCACAGTAGTCTGTCACTCCCACCACTTTGTCCCCCAGACCTAGGGCAAACAGAATCTCGGTGTTGGAGGGAGCCAGGGAGATAATTCTTTGAGGTGTTCCGTTAATGGCGACAAGCCTGCCCAGGTCATCAAATACATATAGTGGAGATGCTGGCCCAGCTTCGTATGTTGGCTTGGCAGAGATATAGATTGTCAGGACAAGAGCTATGACAAGAGCTACGGTCAGAACTATGAAAAACCGGTTTGTGTCCCGGGCGAAGATTTGCTTCAAAAACGTTTTCGTGCGACTCACTTTTGCCCCCTCTGCACAAGATTACTTTATTTAACGCAAGTGCACTTGTTTTCCCCATTCTAAAGGGCGCTGGATAAAATGTCAAGGGATTTCAAGGGAATATTTCAGAAAATCTTGCAGGTCGGGGATATGTAGTTGGAAGAGATAGAGAATTTCCTATCTTTTCTTCAGGTCAACAATCCTGTAATCCAGGCTCTCCTCTTCTAATCTTTGCGCCATGATTGGAACCTTGTCCTCACTACAGACAACTAGGGAAGGCAGGCCGCAGTAGGCTGCCTCTATAACTGCTTCCCGGACACCGTGAATGTAATCAGGCTTGACGCCTATTTGCGTCAACGCTACTAGGGCTTCCGCGCCCAGTGCTCCTGTCAGCCGCGCTTGCTCTACCTGCCTTTTCAACCGAGTCAGGTCGGTGCTCTTCGACCCCCCATCCTGCACATTGGGCACCTTGCCTATCGTTACTTTGGCTGACTCAAGTTTTATTACGCCTTGGATGCTACGGATGGCGACATCCTGTCCCTTTTCGGCCGCAGTTACGGTTATTCCTTTGGCCCCTTTACCCTTCTTGCTTTTGGAGGCGAAGAGCAAGCCATCCTTCATATACAGCGATGCTGGTTGACCAACGGGTAAGTCGCTGTCAGCTATGGCAGTGGTAGTTGAGATGTCAGCCACGACTTTGCTCACAGACCAGGCATAACTGTGTAGCTGCCGGGACATCTGCAAGATCCAGTCTACGCCCTCCTTGGTCACCTTATATCTAGAGCGGCCCTCGGAGCTCAGCCAGCCGTCCTTTATCAGTTCTTTTATGTATTCGGAAACCGCCTGTGAAGTGATGCCTAATCTGGGGGCGATGTCTTTCTGCTGTATGTTGGGCTGATGTGCACCTATTTCCACCATTATCTGAAACTTGGTAGCCAGATTCTTGCTCTGTAGTATCTGCGCCATATCAGCCATTATAGCATCTGCTAGTCGGGCCAAATTGACACAGCGAGCTAGGGCAGATGCGATTTAGTGTGCACTCATGGCAGCGAGGCTGCCGAGCGCGGCATACCCGTCGGCCATGCTCTATCATATGAATATGAAATTGATATACCTTGGAAGGCGGGGTTTGCTCTTGTAGCAAGCTATGTGCCTTCTCAATAGACACCTTGGAATCAATTAGCCCCAATCGTTTGGCCACTCGAAAAACGTGGGTATCCACGGGCAGAGACGGCTTACCTAGAGAGAAAAGCAACACACAACTAGCTGTCTTATGTCCTACCCCGGGCAGACGCATTAAGTAATCTTCGGCTTCGGTGATAGTCTTGGACTTGAGAAAGTCCAGGGTGATACGACCCTGTTCCCTTTCAATTTGCTGAAGCACCCACTTGATTCTAGCGGCCTTGATTTGTGATAATCCGCCGGACTTAATGACCAGGGCGATATGTTCTGCTGGAGCCGAAGCTACAGCCTCCCAGCTATCGAAGCTGGCTTTAAGAGAGGCAAAAGCTCTTCCGGAATTAGCATCCGAAGTATTCTGAGATAGTATGGTCTCTATAAGCACGTCGATAGGGTCTCTGTCCGCCTGCCAGTGGCAAGGCCCATATTCCCGTTCCAAAAGCTTGATGACTTCGTTGATAGCCACTGGCTCAAAAATATCATGTCGATGCCTCTTGATGCAAAGATATGTGGTAGTTGCCGCAGCTTGGGTGAATCAGGTAAGATAAGCGTCTCCGAAACGTGAGAAAAATATGACTCTTGTCGAGAAGATATTAGCTAAGAAAGCCGGGAAGAAAGTCGTCAGGCCAGACAAGATTGTCGAAGTCTCTGTGGATCGGGCTATGATACATGATGCCTTGGGTGCGCATACGATTGCCAGATTCGGAGAGTTGGGGGTCAAGAAGGTCTGGGACGCCGCAAGAGTCATAGTGGTGCTGGACCATTATGTGCCCAACAAAGATATAGATACCGCGAAGAAGTGTCTCAACATAAAGAAGTTTGTGCTCGAACAGGGCATAGAGAATTACTACGAAGTTGGGAAAGGCGGCATAGCCCACCAGGTGCTTGTAGAGAAGGGGCATGTGCTGCCGGGAACTATTCTTGTTGCCGTGGATAGTCATACCACAACGTCCGGTGTGATGGGGGCGTTCGCCACCGGGATTGGTGTTGATGAAATGGCTGTGGTCTTCAAGACAGGAAGGTTATGGGAGCGGGTCCCGGGGACTATACGGATAAATGTTGAGGGCAAGCTCAAGCCCCCCATAATGTCGAAGGATTTGATGCTTCTGATACTGAAGAGATTGGGGGTAAGCGGCGCTCTGTTCAAGTCTCTTCAATATACAGGCTCGACCATCAGCCAGATGAGCATTGAAGGTCGCATGACATTGACCAATATGGCCATAGAGTCGGGTGCTACCAATGGCATCATCGAGCCTGACCAGAAAACACTCGATTTTCTCAAAGCCAGGACCAGTCAGCCCTTCGAGGTTGTTCAGAGCGACCCGGATGCCGAGTATGCGGAAACGCTAGAGTTCCGCGCTGAGGATATTAAGGAGCCCGTGGTGGCGGTGCCCTCGAAGCCATCCAATGTCGTGGGAGTTACCGAGGTTGAAGGTACCAGAATCGACCAGGCGTTTATCGGGTCGTGCACGAACGGACGCCTGGAAGACCTGAGGATTGCCGCCAAGATACTCAAGGGCCGGAAAGTGGATAAATTCACCAAAGTTATCATCATACCTGCGTCACAGGAAGTCTTAAAAGCGGCTCTGGCAGAGGAGCTGATAGCGACATTTGTGGAGGCTGGGGCTGTGGTAGGTCCGCCCACATGCGGTCCGTGTATGGAAGCACATATGGGTATACTGGGACCGGACGAGGTCTGTCTAAGTACGGCCAATCGTAACTTTCAAGGCCGGGTAGGAGATGTGACGGCCAAAATATATCTGGCATCACCGGCGACAGTAGCAGCCTCGGCGTTGAAAGGGAAAATAAGCGACCCACGGGAGTTTTTCTAGGAGGCGCAGATGGAACTCAAAGGTCGCGTCTGGAAGTTTGGCAAGGATGTTGACACCGATGAACTCTTTGCCGGAAGGTTCATGATGGGTGGCGACGAGACGAGCCGGAGCCAATATCAAGAGTTCATCGCAAAGAGCGGGTTGAGCGATGTCGCACATCGCGAGAATGTGCCTGGGGATTTCCTCGCCAGGGTTGCCAAAGGGGACATTATAGTTGCCGAGGAGAACTTTGGCATTGGTTCAAGTCGTCAACAAGCTGCTGAGACTCTGAAGTTTAAGGGTGTCCAGGCTGTAGTCGCCGACTCCATCCACAGGATATTCTTCAGGAACTTCTGGAACCTGGGCTGCCCGGCCATAGATTTGCCGGGGATTTCCGCTGAATTTGAGACCGGGCAAGAGATTGTGATAGACCTCAGGCAAGCGATTATCAAGAACCTCATCACAGGCAAGGAGTTTGAGTTTCGCCTGATAATCCCAGCGTGGTTCATAGATATGGTGGAAGCTGGAGGTCTGATTCCCTACCATAGATCCCTGAAATCTTGAATTCTACAGTCGGCCATAGCGACTCCCGCCACTCTATTTCCACTTATCCTCCTAACAAAATTTGTGGTAGTGTATCCTCCAGGATTCAATGCACAAAGTTGTTTGGGATATGGACCCGGGCATCGATGATGCCCTCGCACTAATTCTGGCGTTGAAATCGCCCGAGGTTCAAGTTCTGGGCATCACCACGGTGGCAGGCAATGCTTCCGTGGAAATGACCAGCGCCAACGCTCGCCGGGTATTGGAATACCTGAATGCAGGGAGCATCCCGGTGGCGATGGGGGCAGCCAACCCTTTGAATCACCCGTTAGAAGACGCCTTGAACCACCACGGCCCAGACGGACTGGGCAACTGTGACTTACCTCCTCCCAAGGTGCCCCTGCACCCTGATAAAGCCTGGGACTTTCTTGCCCGGTTGGTTTGGGATGCTCCTGGTGAAGTCGCCTTGATAGCGACGGGACCCCTAACCAATGTGGCTTATGCCTTTAGGCGTAATCCCAAACTGCCTGAACTTATGGCCAGGCTGGTTCTTATGGGTGGCGCCTATAGACTCACGCCCTATGGCGAAGGAAATCGCACTCTCTATGCCGAGTTCAATATCTGGCAGGACCCTGAGGCTGCACACATGGTATTCAACTCTGGGGCGGACATCTTCGCTGTGGGGTTGGACGTAACTATGGACCCCGCGGCTTGCCTGACTAGCGAGCACCTGGGGCAAATCAAGACCGGACATACACCAGCTGCACATCTGGTAGCACAACTGGTGGAGTACCAGGTAAAACACCATGGATGCTGTAGGATGCATGACCCGCTGGCTTTGGCAATGCTGCTGGATGTTTCCTTGCTTGATTTCAAGTTGGCGAGGGTAGAAGTAGTTAAGGGAAATGATTGGAATAGAGGGGTTACTCGTATCTTGCCCTCTGTAGGCTCTCATTCAATACACGTGGCCTGTGCTGTAGATGGGCCTCGCTTTCTCGAGCTATTTCTATCGCGTATGCTGGAGAAGTAAGATGGTCAGTCTGGTAGTATGTGGTGCCATAAACTGGGATGTCAGCTGCTTCGTTGACCGGCTGCCGGTGCCGGGTGAAGAGGTGGTCGCGGAATATATTAGCCGGGTATCCGGAGGGACAGGGGGCAATGTTGCTGTGGCGGCAGCTCGGGTTCTGGGGTCTACACAAGTTGCCCTGATAGGCGCTCTGGGAAGGGACGACATCGCTCGCCAGCAAGTTGCTGCTCTCGAAGACGAAGGAGTCGTCACCACGGGCATTAGCCAAATTGCGGCTGAGGAATCAGGGCAGGCCTATATACTGGTTGATCGAACGGGAGAGAATGTTATTGCTAGCCATCTAGGGGCGAATGCCAGGCTCGGTCTGAAACACCTGAAAAAAGTAGAGGTTAGACGGCAGCTACGGGAATGTGAGGGCATAGTCCTCACCGACCCTCCTTTGGATGTAGCCGAGGCGCTGATAAACGTGGCGAAGCGATATGATATCCCATTGTTGTGGGACCCGGGCATTCTAATAGGCCCAAATCGGGAAGCATTGCTCTCTCTTGCTAGAGAGGCCGAAGTCATCTTCCTAAATGAAACAGAGGCGAGTGCTCTGTTGGAGACCGAAAAGTCAGACGTGAGCCCGCTACGATTGCAGAAGCTGGGATTTCATAACCATATAGTGCTCAAACTTGGTGCGCAGGGTGCGGTCATGCTTGAGCCGGCTAACGGTACACTGATTGAAATCCCTGCCTTGCCACTGAAGGAGCTCGCTCTAAATGTGGTCAGCACAGTAGGTTGTGGAGATGTCTTCGCCGGGGTCTTTGCCAGCTACTGTGTTTCGGGAAGTAGCCTCGAACAGTCGCTTATCATGGCCAGCGCTGCCGGCGGCATGAATGCTAGCCGCCCCGAAACCAGGGGCAGCCCCGACCGGACTCATCTGGAGGAGGTGGCAAATCGCAGCAAACAGTTTGGCTTTGTGGTTCGGAAGCGCAAGCTGTTTTGAAATGCGGGCTGTCTTGGACGATTCGTACTTTATGCCGCTTCCCACTGCTCTCGAGTAGCTACCTCGCGTAGGTGCCGGACAGTAATATCTCGCTATACTACTATTCCACAATCTCGACGACTTTGTTCTTGCTCTTGAAGCCGCTGAGGATCCTGACCTGGCTTCTGGGGACGCCGAAATGCTCTGCCAGTAGTTTGATGACTGCCTGGTTCGCTTTGCCTTCCTTGGGCGGCTCTTTGACCCTGACTGTGAAGCCATCGCTTTCCTGACTGACCTCTTCTGTCCTGGAATTCGGTTTTACCTTAACGCGGATTTTCATTCACTATCTCTCCCTGTATTCCCTGGTTACCTAGTGCTACCAGTCTGGCAGGCGTGATCTCGTTGCTCAGGGGCTTCTCGCTATGAGCGAGTACCCTGATATAGTTGCTGGTCAGCCCTGAGTATATGCCGCTGCCGGGACTGGCTTCTTTCTCCCACAAAACTGGCATAGTCTGTCCCAGGAACTGTTCATAGAAACGGCGTCGGGAACTTTGGGACAGCTCTAGCATCCGCTGATTGCGCTCTTGTTTGACTTTGTCTTCTATCTGCCCGGGCATAATGGCTGCTGCTGTCTCGGGGCGGGGAGAGAAGGGGAAGACATGGATGTTCGCGAAGCCGGCCTGCTGGCAAAAAGAGTAGCTCTGTTCGAATTCCTCATCGCTTTCCCCGGGAAAACCGACCATGATATCTGTGGTGATGGCCGCGTCCCCTACCTCTCTTCTAATCAAATCCATTGTTGTCTGATATTGGCCCAGAGAGTAGCTCCTCTTCATCCTGTGCAGTACGGTCTCGCTGCCACTTTGAAGGGCCAGGTGGAAATGCCGGCAAAGCCTCTCGTCCTGCCACAGGGCAAGCAATTCAGAGGAGACTTCTGAAGGCTGCAAGGATGACAGATGTAGTCTCTGTATACCTGTATCGTCGAGGATACGCTGGACGAAATGCCTGAGGTCTGTGGCGTCATCTTTATAGCTACCAACTTTCGTCCCAGTGAGAACGACTTCCCTATAGCCGAAGGCCACTTTCTGCCTGACTTCTTCGATTATCTGAGAAGCCGGTAGGGAATATTCACGAGGTCTCACTTTGGGCACAATGCAGTATGTGCAGGGGCCATGACAGCCATCTTGAATCTTTATCAAGCTGCGAGTCCTAGCACCGGGGGCAATCGCTGAGATTGCTTCGCTGCGCCCCGAATGGCGTGAAGGGGTTCTCTCAAGGCTGAAAGAAAGTTTTGGCAATGATAAGCTCGTGACAACCTCAAGCAGGTGCTGTTTCTCTTTATTGTGAATTACGATGTCAGCAAGCGGGCCTAGCTCTTGACGACTTCTCTGGGCATAGCAGCCGGTTGCGATGATCAAGGCGTGGGGATTCCTGCGCCGCGCCAGCCTGAGCCAGTGGCGTGACTTGCGGTCGGCAATGTGAGTGACTGTGCAGGTATTGGCAATGTAAATATCTGCCATGTCATTCGGGGATACAATTTCAAAGCCCGACCGGCCAAACTGGCCGACCAAGGACTCTGTTTCTGCCTGATTGAGCTTGCACCCCAATGTATAGAAAGCTATCCTCATTGAAGTGGATTATATTTATCGCCTGGCTCAGTGGTCAAATTGCAGTGCTTGAAGTTTGCCTGGCTACCATCCGATAGGTTATAGTAAGCGATTCCGACCAAGGGCATTAATCCAGGGTGCGAAGTTGGAGAAACGAGCTCGATGGAAGGTTTTGCCGCCAGTGCCAGAAGAATATCTGGGCGCTTCTGGCCTGCATCCTCTAATTGCTCAGCTTCTCTACAATCGCGGTGTCAAACTGGAAGGTATTGACCCTTTTTTGTCTGTTGACCGCAGGCTGGAGGGTAACCCTTTCCTCCTTCCCGATATGTCACAGGCTGTAAGCAGGATCTATAAGGCCATCCTTAACCGTGAGAAGATTGCCGTCTATGGTGACTTTGATGTTGACGGCGTCACGGCCATAGTAGTTCTTGCCGAGGGACTGTCAAGGCTTGGCGCTGAAGTTATTCCCTATATTCCTGACCGCATCAACGAAGGTCACGGATTAAAGATTCCAGCTTTGGAGAAGCTTCATGCCCAGGGGATTAATCTGATCATCACTGTTGATTGCGGTGTAACCGACATCAAAGAGGCAAAACGGGCTCAGGACATGGGAATGGATATGATCATCACCGATCATCACATACCGCCGAAAAGCCTGCCCCGAGCCGTGGCTGTAGTTGACCCAAAGCGTAAAGATTCGGGGTATCCTTTCCCGGATTTGGCCGGTGC
>JAOUDT010000063.1 GCA_029859145.1 Dehalococcoidia bacterium | reverse complement strand
GCCTTGCTTGGAGACCGAGATCAGCAACATATTTGCTGCCGGCGATGGCGCCGGTGTCAGCCGAGGCTTGGTCCAAGCTTCAGCCTCAGGTATAGTGGCAGCTAGAGAGATACTAAAACGATTAGGGAAGAAGTCTCATCCAACAACGTGAAGTATCCAACGTTTTTCGGCATCGACCTGACCTCCACGGAAGCCAAACCCAGCGCTTGCTTAGGATTGGATAACAGGTCACAACTTGTTTACCTTGGCTTCCTGACGAAGAACAGAGACATGGTCGCTCTGTTGGGCTTCTATTCACCCCAAGTAATCGCCATCGATGCTCCGTTGAGCTTACCAACTGGGCTATGCTGTCTGGAGGAAAGCTGTTCCTGCAAGCCAGAATTCCCAAGGAAGTATAGGCAATGTGACCAAGAATTGAGGCAACAGAAAATTCCTTGTTATCCCACAAGCAAGAAGACCTTCATCAAGGACTTGATCTACCGTGGTATCGAGCTCAAGACCAGCATTGGCCGTGAACTGAAACAAGCTAGTCAAGTCATTGAGGTCTACCCCTTTGCCTAGCAAAGTCCGCCTGTTTGGTGCAGCTATGCCCCGGAAAACTACCAAACAAGGGACAAGGTTTCTCAGAGATAGACTAGGAAACATGCTACCTGGACTTAGGCCATATCTAGATGTGTTCGACCACGACCTATACGACGCCGCGGTGGCGGCTTACACCGGTTTACTCTACCGCCAAAATAGGGCGGAGCCCTTGGGTAATAGTAAAGAAGGACTAATCTTTATCCCAGATTGACGTTCACCCCTTTCCATTGTTAAACTACCAGCGAGGGGGGTGAAATGGAATTAACTTTAAGCGTCATCAAAGCAGACATCGGTGGCTATGTCGGGCATTCTTCCAGCCACCCCGATGTAATACAAAAAGCCAGGGAGAAACTGGAACATGCCCAGGGTAAGGGGCTGCTCATAGATCATCACGTTACGGTTTGTGGCGATGACCTCCAGTTGATAATGACCCACCAACATGGTGAAGACAGTGAGAAAATCCACAAGCTGGCCTGGGACACATTTGTGGAATGCACCAAGGTAGCTAAGAGTTTGAAGCTGCACGGCGCCGGCCAGGACCTTCTGTCTGATGCTTTCGCCGGCAATGTCAAGGGGATGGGACCTGGTACGGCTGAGATGCACTTTTCTGAGCGCGAGGCCGAAACCATAGTCATATTCATGGCAGATAAGACGGCATCCGGCGCCTGGAACCTACCGCTGTACAAGATATTTGCCGACCCGTTCAACACGATCGGGCTGGTTATTGCCTCCAATATGCACTCCGGCTTCACATTTGAAGTCCACGATGTCAAAAAGCACAAGAAAATCAGTTTCAACGCTCCCGAAGAAATCTACGACATGTTGGTTTATCTCGGTGCACCAAGCCGCTATGCCATAAAAGCGGTATACCATAAGGAGAGCGGTGAAATAGCTGCTGTCTCCTCTACACAGAGATTATCTTTAATGGCAGGCCGATATGTAGGCAAGGATGATCCCGTCTGCATCGTTCGTTCCCAAGGCAAATTCCCCGCTGTCGGTGAAATACTGGAACCATTCGCATCCCCTCACATAGTAGAAGGCTGGATGCGAGGCTCTCACCACGGCCCCTTAATGCCAGTAGCTGTCAGAGAAAGCAACCCTTGCCGTTTCGACGGTCCCCCACGAGTGGTAGCTGCTGGTTTCCAACTTGCCAACGGCAAGCTTGTCGGGCCTCGTGACCTCTTCGATGACCCTGCTTTCGATGAGGCTCGCCATCAGACAAACATTATGGCGGATTTCCTGCGCCGAATGGGGCCGTTTGAACCACATCGCTTGCCGCTCGAGGAAATGGAATACACCACTATGCCCGAAGTGGCAAAGAAGTTGGCACCAAGATTTCAAGACATCTAACGAGGAATGCCGAAGCTTCTCCTAGCCACCTCCAACCCAGGCAAAACCAGGGAATATCGCCTCCTCCTGAACGGCCTTGGTTATGAAATAACCACGCTGGCCGACGAAGGAATAACAAAAGTCGTCACCGAATCACGGAATAGCTACGAACAAAATGCCCGGCTGAAAGCCATCACTTACGCCAAATTGAGCCAGCTCCTTACTCTCGCCGATGACTCAGGATTGGAGGTGGACGCACTCAAGGGCCGGCCAGGCATCAAGTCTGCTCGCTTTGCTGGCAAAGCTGCTACCGATGCCGACAGGGTGAGCCTTCTCTTGGCTAGACTTGACGCCGTCCCCTGGGAGAAACGAACGGCTCGCTTCAAATGTGTAATTGCTGTAGCTACTCCGGAGGGTCAATTTCAGACAAGCTGCGGCGAGTGTCATGGCCTTATTGCCCTTGAGGCTAAGGGAAGAAATGGTTTTGGTTATGACCCTGTCTTTTTTCTTCCCGAAAAAGGTAAGACCCTGGCTGAACTTCCGTTGAAGACGAAAAATCAAATCAGTCACCGCGCCCGGGCAAGTCACAAGGCACGTCAGATACTGCAGCAACTTCAGATTCAGTCTGCACGTCAGATCATCTAAGAAAATAATACCCACTTCCGTCGACAAACTTGTCATCTGACTGAACATCCCAATTGCGTCGGGACGAATTTCGATCACAGATTCTTCAGGCACCGATAATCTGGTGAACCTCTTCTACGAACTGCAATTGGGAATAATGTGCACAGGTGACGAGATTTTCTGCAGTATTTGGGCAAAATTCAAGGAAAACCTATTGACATTCCAGTAACGATGGCTTATCCTTTTACAAAAAGGGAGGTGAACAGATGCAAGCATACTGTATGAAGTGCCGAGCCAAGAGAGAGATGAAGAATCCCAGAGCCATAGTCATGAAGAACCGCCGGCCGGCCACTCAAGGTGTGTGTCCCGTATGTGGGACCAAGATGTTCAGAATCGGAAGATAGCAAACAGTCAAAGCTAATATTCAGGGTGGCAAAATAACGGAAAGGCTGGGTGTTCGTACCTAGGAATGCCCAGCCTTTTGTTATCGCCTGTAGCTGAGACCACTAGACCGGCCGCATCAAGGATGATTCCCGAATTGCCTAGCGGAATTTGGCCCAGCTGTCCCTGAAGGACTTCACGCTCACTAGGCGCTGGTGGCTCCCAAAGTTATCAAGAGAACTATGACGCCAGCCACAATTACACCCAGTCCGACGGGGAAAAAGGCTCTCCTCCAATTCACATCAAGAAGCCATGCCAAAATGGTCCCGGTATACGCCCCCGTGAGAGGCAGGGGAACAGCCACAAACAAAGCTAATCCCCAGAAGCCATATTTATCTACTATTGGTTTACCTCTTTTTCTCAAGCTCTCCAGGTACCTGCTGAACAACGGGATTCGAAACAGGAATTTGTCGTAGAATAATCGCAAAGCAAAGAACACGGGGAAGAATATCAGGGCGTTGGCTATGACCGCTATAGGGAAGACGAACCAAGGGGGTAGGCCCAAGTTTATGATGCCTAACGGTATTCCCCCCCTCAATTCACTTATAGGCGAAACGGTGGCAAGCAGAAACTTAGCTATGTCCCCTATGTCCCAAGTCATTATTTGTTTCCAGAAGCTGTTTACGGCTGGGAAGCACAGTTTAACATATGTTATTACACCCTGTGCTCATTGCCAACCACTTAATTCCGTGTTATCCTTATCCTCTATTTGACTCGGCTTAACGCAGGGAATGGATGCAAGGAGACTATTCGGCACCAGTGGCATCCGTGGTGTAGTTGACCAGGATTTGTCGCCTGATTTCTGCCGTAGGGTTGCCTTGGCCATAGGGACTACTCTCCCTCAATCCTCTTCAGTTTGCATCGCTACCGACACGAGAATAAGCAGAGATGTAATTAAAGAGGCGATTACTACAGGTTTACTATCCTGCGGTGTGAACGTAGTCGATTTAGGTATTTTACCTACCCCAGCGCTGGCATTGCTCACAAGGGAATCAGGCTTCGCCGCTGGAATTATGGTCACGGCATCCCACAATCCCCCTGAGTTCAATGGGATCAAGCTCTTCACCAAGAACTCGTTGGGATATAGCCAGGCTCAGGAAATAGAGATAGAGAGAGTCTATTTTGACCAGAAATTCCGCCAAGGCAAGAAAGGGACTTGGGAGCAAGCACAGGATATGAAGCAAAGGTACCTTTCCTCTGTCAAAGGGAAGCTTGCCCTGCCAGGATCTAATCGCCATCCAAAAGTGGTTATCGACCCTGGCAATGGCGCTGCCTCCGGGTTTGCCAGCGACATCTTTGTCCAGATGGGTTTCAATGTAGTACCTGTAAATGATGAGCCAGACGGCCTTTTCCCGGGAAGAAGTCCTGAGCCTAAGGAGGATACCCTCCAAGGCACACTTGATTTCTTGAGGCAACACAATGCCGATTTAGCCATTTGCTTTGATGGCGACGCCGACCGAGTCGTCTTCTGTGACAAAGAGGGTTTCCTCGGATTCAACGAGCCCATCGCCTTCATTTCGAGGCTGGCTGTCAAGAAGACGGGAAAGAAGAAGGTTGCCACCACAGTAGAAACTGGGACTCTTCTTGACCTAGCAGTGAAGGACCTGGGGGTGCAAGTATTCAGGGGCAGGGTCGGCGATGTCGCCGTGGCTCACCTAGCCCAGCAGCTCGATGCTGCTTTGGGAGTGGAGCAGGTGGGCGTATACATCATGCCGGAGGTAGGGTATTATCCCGACAGCATTTTCGCCTCACTCTTCTTGATTAGTCAGCTAAGCGATGTTGGGGAAATCAGGCAATTCTTCCAAGGTATCCCTAGACTATTCTTCGAAAAAGCCAAGGTCTCTTGTCCCAATGAATTCAAAGAATCAGTCATGGTTCGAGCGAAGGAGAAAGCCCATCTTTTTGCTTCTGAGGAGATAAATACTCTGGACGGTTTAAGGCTACAATTTGCTGACTCCTGGCTGCTTATCAGAGCTAGTGGCACCGAGCCTGTCATCCGAGTAATCTCTGAGTCAACGTCACAGAAACAGACCGATCAGCTCATAGGCAAAGGCAAGGAACTCGTTCAGAGTCTGGTGGAGGCTGACAAATGAAGGCCGTATTTCTCTGCGGTGGCCGCGGCAAGAGGATGTTCCCCATTGCCGAAGACAAGTTCTTCCTTGATTTCCTCGGAAAGCCATTGCTCGAACATCAAATAAAGGCAGCCTGCGGGGCGGGTCTGAGTCATTTTGTCATTATTGGCAACCCGGACAACATAGAAAGGATAGAGCAGATAACAAAAGGAATTCCCGGGATACAAGTGGACTTCGCCCTGCAAAAGAAGTCGTTGGGGATCGCCGATGCTCTCAAAAGCGCGGAGCCCTTCCTGGGCGGGCAGCTTCTGGTCATCAATCCCAACGATGTCTTCTCAAACTCAGCCTACGTGAAAATCATCGCTGAAGCTGAACGATCCCCTGCCTCTTCCTATATCCTGGGTTATCAAGTCCAGAAATACTTCCCGGGAGGCTACATCCAGATAAACACCCAAAACGAGTTACTACACATCGTGGAAAAGCCCAACCCCGGTGAGGAACCCAGCAACTTAGTGAACATCTTGATTCACTGCCATAGTAACTCGGAAGAGCTTCTGCGCTATATTGAATCCGTACGAACCACCAGGGACGACGTTTATGAATGCGCCCTGGACAACATGGTGAAGGCAGGACACAAGATCAAGGTGATTCCCTACAACGACTTCTGGGCACCGATAAAATATCCCTGGCACATCTTCAAGGTGATGGAGTATTTCTTGGATAATGCTCAACCTTGTATTGCCTCTTCGGCCCGGGTCTCCGAGAAAGCGACCATCGAAGGAAAAGTTGTCCTTAGCGACAACGTGAGGGTATTGGAGAACGCTGTGATTCGAGGTCCTACTTATGTCGGGCCAAACTCGATCATCGGCAACAATGCCCTAGTCAGAGACTACAGTCACATCGGCGCTAATTCCGTTATTGGCTATTCCACCGAGGTGAAGCACTCTTACGTTGGCGATGACTGCTGGTTCCACTCCAACTACATCGGTGATTCCGTCATAGACGATAACTCCTCCCTGGGCGCTGGGACCGTGCTGGCCAACTTCCGACTTGACGAAGGGAATATTCAGACAAAGGTCGGCGATACTCTGGTAGATACTGGCTACGACAAACTGGGCGCAATTGTGGGCCGGGGCTGCCGCATCGGAGTAAATGCCAGCCTAATGCCCGGCGTTCGCGTAGGGCCCTATTCCGTTGTGGGACCGCAGGTATGTCTACGTGGAGACTTGGCCGCAAACAAGATGATCTTGCTTGAGCCGCGATACCAGGTGACAGACAACAAAACAAAACTTGACGAAGGCAAGAGAAGAGAACTGCTGGACAAGCTAGGTGGATGAAGGAGGGCAGAATCGTGAGGCAAGGCTCCCCTCTGACGATATCCTGATCATGTTTTTAAGGTTTGTGGAGGACAATTATGACTGAGGAAAAGCTACGAACCATGGGCAGGCAATTGGGCCGCCGTTCCTGGGCAGAACCCTGGAAAATTAAGATGGTAGAGCCCATCAAGATGACCAACAAGGATGAGCGGCGCAAACATCTGACGGAAGCTGGCTATAACACCTTCCTGCTGCGCTCCCAGGACGTGTATATAGACCTGCTTACTGACAGTGGTACAAGCGCCATGAGTGACCGACAGTGGGCCGGTATCATGTTGGGCGACGAGGCTTACGCCGGGAGCCGGAATTTCTATCATCTGGAAGAGGCGGTCCGAAATTACTATGGTTACCGGTATGTGGTGCCCACCCACCAGGGCCGTGGAGCTGAGCACATCCTCAGTCGCACGCTAATAAGGCCCGGCCACTATGTGCCCGCCAACATGTACTTCACCACGACGCGTTTGCACCAGGAATTGGCAGGCGGCACCTTCGTAGATGTCATCATCGACGAGGCACATGACCCTGCCAATGAACACCCTTTCAAGGGAAATGTAAACCTGGAGAAGCTCGAAGCGTTAATCAAGCGGGTAGGCGCCAAGAAGATCCCCTATGTTAGTTTGGCTGGAACTGTAAACATGGCGGGTGGTCAGCCGGTGAGTATG
>JAOUDT010000062.1 GCA_029859145.1 Dehalococcoidia bacterium | reverse complement strand
CCAACCCGTTAATAGCTGCTATAACCGGTTTAGGCATCCGACGAATCTCCAGTATTGCCTGATGAAAACTCGCCGATAACTTGTGAAAGGCAGCAGACGAACCTAGCGGGAATTCGGAGATCCATTTGAGGTCACCACCGACACAGAATCCCTTGCCCTCACCTGAGATCACCACGCCCCGTACGTTGTCATCAACGGAAAGCATGACAACATGGCGCGCAAATTGCTCGACCATATCATGATCGAAGGCATTGAACACCGACGGACGGTTTAGAATCAGTTTGGCTATTCCATCATCCTGTGACATTGCTATGAAATCCGACATACTCTTGACCCCCTTTTTACATCTCTATTTTGCTGCTACCACTTGATTCTAAAGATGATATCACAAGTGCCGTTACAGTTAATGGTGTCTTTATCGTTTGTCACCTCTCCCTCAAGTCCCATAGCCTGGCACCAGGAATCGAATCTCAGCTTTGCCGCACACTGGTGAATAGCTGTAGTCCCCGCCTTACTCACCATTTTATAAACATAGCATTCCAACACATGCCCCACGAATGTGCTGTTGTCCACTACCTCAAATTCATACTTGTGTTCTTCAGGGAAATAGAGAAGCGCGGCAATCTCCATCAATGTTTGTAGGTCTCGCATATTCCTGACCTCGCCAAAGTCGGTCTCGGCTAGGAGCTGTCTTATTTCCGCCCTCGCTATGGACCTTACCACGGCGAGATTCAGTTTGGTGGCGGCATCGAAGCCAGATTGCTGCACCGATTTTAGAAACCACCTCCCATCATGCAACAGCCATATATTGCGTAGTAGCTTCTCTTTCTGCCGAGATGTCAGCCTAACCTCTTTCGGACTCATCTCTCAGTAGCCTCCTCACAGATAGCTGGCCCAAGACCTTCCATCACCGTTTAATCACCGGTCAAGAGTAAAGGTGATATCTCTAAAACATTTACCGTCTGTGTGCATCATGCAACCTTCCACCTGCGGAGAAACGCTGTATTTCAGTCCCATGCCGTCAAACCAGCCGTAAATCCTTTCAAAGATACCGCACTGGTATTGCTCGATAGCACCGATTCGTTTTATCCCCTCATAGGCAAAACACCTCTCGAAATCACCGCGGAGGATGTTACGTGTAGGAAGGCTGAAGTCTGACTTCATGAAATCCCCTTTCACAATATCCCAGGCGGCCTCAACTAATGACCTAAACTCTTCGAATGTTGCCACGTTCTGTAGGCCCACGGCTTTTTGAATTCTTTTGATCTCTATCATCCCCATCGCCCTGCAAGCCGCCTTATTTATCTTGTTCGTCTTCTCAATGCCGCATTCTTGCCAGCAATGATAGAACCACATGGCGTCATGAGTCATCCAGTTCTTGATCAAGATCTCTTTCAACTCATTTCTGTCAAGTGTCTTCACGCTCGTTGTTCCTCCTCTCCACCGCTCAAGCACCTAGACCTTACTCTCTCTTGCGTTCCTCCACCCGCACTTCCATGACGATATGCCCCCAACCGCCGCAGTCGACGCCGACATCAACACACCCTGTCCGTTTGAACCGCATCTGGTTAGGGTCCACACCAGCATAGAACAGCTCCTGTGCCGCATAGATCAATGTCGGCATGGCACCCAAGGCTCCAAAACAAATTCTCTTGGGGCAAAGCTTGGTTAAGATGTTGCCGGCGCCGTCAAAATAAAACTTATCGCCAACCTTGTGCTGGCTATTACAGCCGTGTGAGTCGACAACTTCCACAACAATTGTCTTGTTCATCAATGCGGTCGCTTTGGAAATAACATCCTCGTTTCTGGGATTCTCTCTGAACTTCTTCATTTCCTTGTCATCGTAGCCCAGGTGTTGCTGATAGAATTTCCAGACATCTTCGCTGATTCTCATTTCGTTTCCTCCTTTAATAACGCTTCGTTATTGACAGCATAACAAGGCATAATAACCTTGTCAATAGAATTTATAACGCCCTGTTATAACTCCCCGAAATTACTTGGCCGGATATTACGAAATGTGATAGAATCCGGGCGTGGTCTCTCCCGCCATCGGAACAAGGATTCAGCAGGCCAGAGAAGAACTTGGCATCACCCAGCAAGAACTGGCAGCCAAGCTAGGCTGCACACAGGCAGCTTTATCCAACTATGAGTTGGGCAAGAGACGACTTTATATCGCCAATTTGGAGCGAATCGCCAGCGCCTTGGGAAAACCCCTAGGCTATTTTACAGAACCAGCCGCCGATGAAGACGATACCCGGGACTGGGCCCGGTATCCTCACCGCTAGAACGCAACGAGCCAAACAGTCCAATTGACTCTGCAACCCACTGGGCTTGCGCTATCTCCGTTTCTCGTCCGATCGGAGGGATTCTAGCCGGCTGACAACTGGACAGTTCTCCTCTTTCGGAAAATCACCCTAGCCGCTACCAAAGCTACTGGGCCCGAGATTAGAAGAGCCTTTCTGTCGTCGGGCATGGGACCCCAGAATGAGTCCCAGAAGGAATCCATGACCTCGGCTATCCTGATATGAGGAAGCCGAAATTGCCTCTCACCCGATTCCGGGTCGTATTGGTAGAACTCGACCTGAGCATTCTCAATTGAGGTCTCATTCTTTCCCTCATACTCCACCCAAATGTGTATCGGAGACGAGTGCACCTGATATGTGACATTTTTCGCTTCCAAGACAGAGGCCAAAACCAGAGCCCGGCTCTTGCAGTCCCCCACCCCTCGCTCCACCGCCTGCTCGACGGTGGGACAATACCATGGCATGCCATAGACCTGCCAGTCATGGCGATAACGTATCGTAGCCAGGACTGCCTTCTCTATATCTACCGCGTCAGAAGGAAGGTCGTTCAGCATAGACTGAACGGCGCCAGGGTTAGGTTCGAAGCTAAGAACTCTGTGGATACTAATGATTATGTTTACAGGATTGGGATATAGTACAAAAAGAATCCACAGTACAAATATTAGTGGAAAGTATCTCCTGAAGACTCTCCTTGCACGCTTCTCTGGGCCTACAAGACCATCTGTCATAGCTGCAACCTCACCCGATCTACTGGTAATGTTCTTCTCTACCTACACGGCCCACGAAACTCCTGCTCGGATTCCGGAGAATCAAGCCAAATATGACATTGGGCCGCCGCAATACCTGTTCGTTACTTCCTTCTGCGTTTCTCTCTTCCTATCTTCCGCAGAGCCTCTTCGCCGAGGCCGAAGTGATGAGCTATTTCGTGGCGTACTACCTCCCCTATTCTTACCTCAATTTCGTAGTCAAAGCGACATTGCGCCTCTATAGGCTTTTGAAAGATACTTATCTTATCAGGCAAGACCAACCCATACCCGCGCCCCCGCCTGGTTTGAGGCACACCTTGGTAAAGCCCAAGCAATTGCCCGGGAGTCTTTGCCCTAGCCTGTCTCAATTGCGCTGTTGTGGGCCACTGTTCCACCACGATATCGACATTTTCCAGCTTGGCCTGAAATTCGAGCGGCAGACTCTCCATGGCTCTCCCTACGAGACGTTCAAATTCTGCTCTTTCCATATTAGGAGACTACAGACACTACTGACAAGAGTGAAGATATCTACTCTTATGTTATCACCAAAGCACGTTGCCGGACAAACAAGTGCAATTCAATGGCATCATCAAGACCAAGCCTTCATGTTAATTGAGCCGTCCACAGTGCAAGAGTGATTCTTTGCTCACGAAACGTAATTATCACAAGTTATCGTGCCATCAAAATGACCGTTCTTGACGAAGCACGAGAATTAGGATAGGCTATTTGCCTAAATCTGAAAAGAGAGGTGTTAAATTGCAGTGCCGTGGCATCAGAGGGGCTATCACGGTTTCAGCAAACAATAGAAAAGGCATCCTCGCAGCGGCTAAGAACCTGCTCACGAAGATGGCGAAGGCCAACAGCATTGAAACTGAGGATATCGCCGCTATTCTTTTCACTACTACATCAGACTTGAATGCTGAGTTTCCTGCTGCGGCGACAAGAGAACTGGGATGGCCATCTAGCCTGGCTTTGCTCTGTGGACATGAGATGAATGTCGACGGTGCGTTGCCTCGCTGCCTGAGAGTCCTCATGCTTGTAAACACCACGAAGAGATCCGATGAAATTGTACATGTTTACCTAGGAGGGGCGAAAAAGTTAAAGGATAAACCATCACCCGCAATTGGAGGTAAGACATGATTGTAGTCATGAAAACTAGCTCCAGGCCTGACGAAATCAGCAGAGTCACAAAGCGAATCGAAGACTTTGGCCTAAAGGCACACATCTCAGAAGGTGTCGACCATACCGTTATCGGCGTGTTGGGCCAAGTCTTCACGGAGCTTCGCGATGCTCTGGAGTTGCTCCCCGGGGTAGAACAGGTTTTACTGGTGAGCAAGCCATACAAACTTGCCAGTCGGGAGTTTCACCCTCGAGATACGGTAGTGGAGGTAAAAGGCGTGGCTATCGGTGGCAAGGAAATAATCGTTATGGCTGGTCCCTGCGCCATAGAAAGCGAGGAGCAGCTCCTACTCACAGCTCAGGAGGTCAAGGCCGCTGGCGCCACTGTGCTGCGCGGGGGTGCCTTCAAGCCACGTACTTCGCCTTACGACTTTCGAGGGTTGGGGGAAACAGGACTGAAAATACTGGCTGCAGTAGGAAAGGAAAACAAGATGCCAGTGATTACTGAAGTTATGTCGCCGGACCAGGTCGATTTGGTGGCCAAATATGCTGACATACTTCAGATCGGTGCCAGAAACATGCAGAACTTTATCCTGCTCGATGAGGTGGGCAAAACAAGGAAGCCGGTGTTGCTCAAACGCGGTTTGTCCTCTACTATTCAAGAGTGGCTGCTGGCCGCTGAATATATTCTGGCGCAGGACAACGAACAGGTTATTCTTTGCGAAAGAGGTATCAGAACCTTTGAGACCCATACCCGCAATACTATGGATGTCAGCTCAATACCAATTATCGAGAAGGTCAGCCATTTGCCCATTATCGCAGATCCCAGCCACGCTACAGGCAAATGGTACCTAGTACCTCCCTTAGCATTGGCAACAGTAGCCGCCGGAGCAGATGGACTTCTCATAGAAGTCCATCCTAATCCTGACATGGCGCTTGCCGATGGTCCTCAGTCACTCAACTTTGACAGCTTTCGACTCCTCATGTCTCAACTATCGCCCATAGCCCAGGCTAGAAATAGACAGCTAGCTACTCAGAGCGCAAAGAGCAAACACTAAGACCAGAGACCATGGAAATCGAGCAGGAGCTAGCCAGTATAACTCCTCAGGGGGAAACATTGCTTACCATAGGCGTGTTTGATGGCGTTCATGCCGGTCATCGCTATTTGCTAAAACAACTGCAGCAGCGAGCAGCACAGAAGGATCTCGTTAGCGGAGTAGTTACCTTCGATCCCCATCCCCAATCGGTGTTGCATCCCCATGACCAATTGCCTCAGCTCAGTAGCTTGGAGGATAGGATCGCGACTTTTCAGCAGCTAGGCATAAACATAGTTGCAGTATTGGCATTTACTCCCGAGCTGGCACAGCTAGGTGCGCGCGACTTTATGTCCTTGCTCAAGAAGTACCTCAAGATGCGGGGCATTGTGGTGGGACCCGACTTTGTCCTAGGAAGAGGCGGCGAAGGCAATATCGACCTGCTCCATACTCTGGGAGATAGAATGGGGTTCAGTGTGGAAGTCGCCTCTCCCTATACAATCAACGGCGAGGTAGTGAGCAGCACTCTCATCCGCCAAGCACTAATCCAAGGCGATATGAAAAGAGTGGAGAAGCTAATGGGGCGCCGTTTCTACATCAGAGGCAATGTCATCACATCCGACAAACGCGGACGAGTTCTGGGATTTCCCACCGCTAACCTAGACATAGAGCCACAACAAGCATTACCCAACAATGGCATCTATGCTACTATGACTCAAGTAGCCGGCAAGCGGTTCCCTTCCGCAACCAATATCGGCAGCCGCCCCACCTTTGGGGAAGGGAAAAGAATGGTGGAAACTCACCTGCTAGACTACAAAGGTGATCTATATGGCAGAGAGATAAGGGTCGAATTTGTGCAAAAATTAAGGGATGAGCAACGCTTTCCTTCTTCCGAACAGCTAAAGATACAAATAGAAAAAGATGTTCGAAAGGTAGAAGCACTTCTAGCCAAAGATTCAAAATGACTGATACAAGGTTTGCCACCTTACTAAGACGAGGAGTGGCTGAGATCATAACGGAGGCCGAGCTACTAGGGCTGCTCAACTCGGGGAGAATTCTGAACCTGAAACAGGGCTTCGATCCCAGTGCTCCTGACATTCACCTCGGACATGTAGTGGGATTGAGAAAGCTGCGTCAATTCCAAGAGCTAGGCCACAGAGTCACTCTAATAGTCGGTGACTGGACAGCGAGGATTGGCGACCCCAGTGGTCAGTCAGCTACACGCCCTATGCTCTCACCCAGCGAAATAGAAAATAATGCTAGAACCTACATGGAACAGTTCTTCAAGGTGGTAGATAAGGACAAAACAGAGCTAAGATGGCAAAGCGAATGGTTTTCACCGTTCAGTTTGGAAGAAGTAATCAAACTCACCAGCAAATTTACGGTTGCTCAACTTCTAGCCAGAGAGGATTTCAACAAGCGGTATAATTCTGGCAACCCCATATCCCTAACTGAAATGCTTTACCCTTTGCTTCAGAGTTATGATTCAGTAGCCATCAAAGCCGATGTCGAATTCGGTGGCATTGACCAGAAATTCAATTGCCTTGTGGGCAGAGAGCTTCAGCAAAGCACGGGGCAATCTCCCCAGCAAGTTTTCCTTGTTCCCCTCCTGATTGGTACTGACGGCAAACAGAAGATGAGCAAGAGCTTACATAACCATATAGGCATTGTTGAGCCTCCCCAGGAAATATACGGTAAGGTGATGTCCATCCCCGACTCCCTTATCCTGGACTATTTTGAGCTGGTGACCGACGTCCCCGAAGAAGAGATTGCCAAGTTTAAGAAGCAACTAGAAACTCACTCAGTTAACCCCATGGACCTTAAAAAGCGATTGGCTCATGAAATTGTCAGGCAGTTCCACGGTAGACAGGCAGCGGATCAAGCGCAGGAGCATTTCCAGG
>JAOUDT010000061.1 GCA_029859145.1 Dehalococcoidia bacterium | reverse complement strand
TGCGAGCCTCGCCAAGCCCGAATGCCGAGAAGGACTGGCTAAACTCAAGTCCGAAGGACAAATAATGCTGCTGGAAGAACTTTTCCCGTCGCACGAGGACAAAAAGGAGCTTTACCGGTCTTTGGAGAAAGTCACTCCTCAGCCCTGAGGCCCTGCAATAGCGGCAAGGAAATGTCACCGCGGGCCAAGTTTGGCAATCTCCGAGATTGAGAGGCATCATCCCGTTGCGGTTGTGCGCTCGTCGGTGATAAAGTTGTCCGATTGACATCAACAGAACAGAGCCCAGCACTAGTTCAATCAGAAAAAAAGGAGGCCAACGATGAGCACATTCGCGGGAAAGGTAGCACTGGTAACCGGCGGGAGTTCCGGCATCGGCCGGGCAAGTGCGATCAAATTT
Organism: Dehalococcoidia bacterium; assembly: GCA_029859145.1. Classification (GTDB taxonomy): domain Bacteria; phylum Chloroflexota; class Dehalococcoidia; order GIF9; family AB-539-J10; genus RBG-13-51-36. The sequence goes on along the minus strand of JAOUDT010000061.1, from coordinate 6,721 downwards.
GGACAACACGGCGCCAAAGTAGTGGTGGCTGCCCGCAGGGAAAAGGAAGGGAATGAGACGGTGGAGATGCTAAGACGGGCCGGCGGCGAAGTGATGTTTGTCCAGACTGATGTGCGGATCGCTTCGCAGGTTGAAAACATGGTGAATCAGACCCTAAAGAAATACGGCCGGCTGGATATCGCCTTTAACAACGCCGGAGTGGGAGGCATCATGGCCCGCCTGGTACGGACGACCGAGGAAATCTTCGACGAAGTGGCGGACACCAACTTCAAGGGCGTCTGGCTCTCCATGAAATACGAAATACCGGTGATGCAGAAACAGGGCGGCGGAGTCATCATAAATAATGCCTCCATCGCTGGAGTATCCACTGCGGAGAGATTAGGTGTCTACAGTGGCAGCAAGCACGCTATCGTGGCCATTTCCAACGCAGCGGCGACCGAATATGGCAGGGACAACATCCGGGTAGTAGCCATCTGCCCGGGGTGGATCAATACCCGCATGACTGAAGAACTGCGCGCCCAAAAAGACGCCGATGCCCTAATTCAGAGCAGCGTGCCTTTGAAGAGAATCGGTGAACCCGAAGAAGTGGCTGAAACGGTAATCTGGCTGGCTTCGGACGCCGCCTCCTATGTTAGCGGCGGCGCCTTCATCGTCAGCGGAGGGATGGGGGTCTAGCGCCTGACAACGCTATTCCGTCAACCCCAGGAGCCTGGCGGCGTTGTCGCCCATTATTCCTGCGATTTCTTCGTCTTTGAACTGAATCCCCCGCTCCTTGACTGAGTCGGGAATTTCGGTGAAGGCTTTGACCCACCTTTCTTGATTAATCAGTAGCTTCAGAAAGGGGTAATCGCTGCCGAACAGCACTCTCTGCCAGGGCACCGAGTCTAACAACATTCTCAGAGCTCTGTAGAATTCCAGAGGGCGGAGGAATCGCGGCTGCCATACAGATAAATCGAGGTAGACATTCGTTGTGTTACTGCATATTGCCACTGCTTCCGGGTACCAGCACCCGCCTGTATGTGCCAGAACAATGGGCAAATCAGGAAAGTCCACGGCCACCTCCTGCACATAGATGGGCTGGCAATATTTGAAGTAGAGTGGCTTCAGCACTTCCCCTGTATGAAGCAGGACAGGAACGCCGTACTCCAAGGCCTTCTCATAGATGGGATAGCAGACCTTATCGTTGGGATAGAAACCGGCAGCAGTGTGGAACTTAACTCCTTTCATGCCCAACTCCTTCAGAAACTTTTCAACCAGTTTGGCGGCGTTATCTCTCCTGGGGTCTACGCCGGCGAACGCAATTAATCGCTGGGGGTGTTTCTTCACTGCATCAGCATAGGTCTTATTTATCTCCTCAATGCTCAGCTTAGGGTCGCCGAGGTAACGAGCCAGACCCCAATCAATGGCCAGCAGCACACTTTTGTCAATCCCGGCGGCATCCATGTCCCTCACTATCATGTCACCCGAAACATCCCAGAACTCCGGTAATCGTTTCTGCACCTTTTCTACTGATCTATTGACCCTCAGCGCTGCAACCTCAGCCCAACCGTCCCAGAAAGGTTGGGCAACACCATCACGGTCGCAAAGGTGGGTATGCATATCAATTATCATATCGTCCTCCTAAGGGTGTCTTGTGGTTTCCTGATTATTGGGCACTCACCACCAACTCTGATCGGAATAATCCGTTGCCCTGCCACCCTAACTACCCCTTCTCGGCGGTCTTTCGGTACGCATCCAGAGCTTTCATCATGGCCAGGTAATCCTGCTGCTGCCCTGAGCTTTTCTTTCCACCCAGCCACTGCTCCAGTGCCTCGATGATGATTTCGCGAATTGGCTTGTTCTGCTCGACAGAGGCAAACTTTACCGCCTTGAGAAGTTCCTCACTCCCCAAATCCACAGTTATCCTCGTTCCTTTAGCCATGCTCACCTCCTCTATTCAATTTTATAGCATAAAATCACAAAAACATAGAACCTTTCCAGTATGGTTGATTTTGGGTAGGACAAGAGCTATACTCATGCCGCCAAATTCGAGAGGTCAGGGATGCGGGGTAGCGAGTTATTGGCTTACGCCTATGCGAGTATTGCTACTGAGCACACCACACCCGCTGGAGGAGAGCCCGCTCCCTCCACTCTCTTTAGGTTACCTAGCCGGTACCCTCGCCCAAGAAGGTATCGAGGTCAAGATCCTGGACTTCCTGGTGACACACTATCATCCCAGGAAGCTGAGGAGAGAACTGGAGGAGTATCGACCCCAGCTTGTGGGCGTCACCTGCGTCACCTTGAACTACCCAATTGCCAGGAGGATGCTCAAGGTATGTAAGGATTTCGACCCCCGTATCTTCACCATTATCGGTGGCCCTCACGTTACCTTTGCTCTAGAGGAGACACTGCTTTCATCGCCGTGGATTGACGCCATAGTCATCGGTGAGGGAGAGAGGACCCTGCTCGAACTGGTCAGGGCAGTGGCAGAAGGCAAAGACATCCACCAGGTGCACGGTATTGCCTGTGTTCACAGAGGCACGGTGGTGAAGACACCTCCCCAAGCTCCCATTGAAAACCTCGACCAGATACCCTTACCGGCCCGCGAGTTGTTGCCCATGGCGAGGTACCGGGCCCTAGGCACTCCCTGCACGGTGATAACCAGCCGTGGCTGCCCTTATAGCTGCATCTTCTGCTCAGGACACCGGATGTTCGGCCCCAGGGTCCGTTTTCGCAGCCCCGGCCTCGTGGTGGATGAGATTGAGAAGCTCCAACATGATTTCGGACTGGCCAAAATCAACATCGTTGATGACACTTTTACCCTCAACCATAACCACACCCGGGCCGTATGCGAGGAAATGCTCAGGCGTAGCCTGAATCTGAAATGGAGCGTTTTTGCCCGGGTAGACAGGATTAGTGAGGACCTGGCCCGGCTAATGAACAGGGCTGGCTGCGAATGGGTACTATTTGGCGTGGAGTCGGCGGATGAGGAAATACTGAAGACCATAAAGAAGGGAACCACCCCCGACGACGTAAGGCGCGGGGTGAAGATAGCCGCTGAGGCCGGAATCAACGTCTTCAATTCTTTCATTCTCGGACTCCCCGGTGAAAGCCGGGATACCGCCCACAAATCTCTGGCCTTTGGCGACGAGCTTTATCAGAAATATGGCGCCAAGTATGGCTTCCACATGCTGTCGCCCCTTCCCGGAACCGAAATATACGAGCGAGCCAAGGACTATGGCATCCGTATACTCAGCCGAAACTGGGCCCACTATAACGCCAACGAGCCCATCACTGAGACGGCGACCATGAGCACAGAGATGGTCAAAGAAGCCATGTCTTTCTACAACAGGGGGATAGAAGCCGCCTGGGATGACATCAAGCAGCGGGCCAAGGACGGAGATGCCGAGTGCGCTGAGATAATCGAAGGGAAGGAAAGAAATGAATTCGTGTGGGCTTTGTTCCAGGGAGATATCATCGAGAAATTCGGAGGCGTGGAATCAGGCGCTGCCCTGAACCCCGGCAGTGCCGAGCCCGAGCTGGCCCGCCGAGTCTCCCGGAAGCTAGGCATTGATATCCCATTAGGGCAGCGGCGCATGGCCGAATTAATAGGCAGAGGACTGCTGCGGTTGGAGTCAAAAGGAAACGGCGCGCGGTGGCAGTGGACTGATACCCAAAGGCTCAAGCTGGATAACGCGATTACGCCCGCTACGTCGCGTAAAACTTGAGCTCGCTTGCGATAAATTCCCGAGAGTCTCCCATCCATCTATTATGCGCCGCGTACGGCAAAGGACATAGCTTTTTCCAGAACCGTGAATCTTACTCTTACTCGACCAGAAAACTCAGCACGAATGAGTCACACACGATGTGCTTGACATTCCTGCCCTAGGACCGTAGACTGTGTCACGTTGGAAGGGCAGTGCCAATGAAGTGCCCGAAGTGTGGATACGATAATCCTAAGGGAGTCAAGTTCTGCAGTGGATGCGGTACGGAACTCAGATCGAAGCTGGTGTGTCCGCAGTGCGGGCAAAAGAATCCCCAGCGGAGTAAATTCTGTAATGCCTGTGGCCATTCTTTAGTTGCGGGAGCTCCTGAGACACCCCGATCGTCACGTGAGCCCACCTCTTTTGCCAACGGCCGCTATCAGGTCAAGAAATTCCTCGGTGAAGGGGGCAAGAAGAAGGTCTACCTCGTCCATGATACCCTCCTTGAGCGCGATGTGGCCTTCGCCCTCATTAAGACCGAGAAATTGGATGACGCCAGCCGAACCCGCATCGTCCGCGAAGCCCGGGCCATGGGGCGACTCGGCGATCATCCTAACGTCGTTACTATCCACGATATGGGGGATCACGAAGGTCAGCCCTACATCGTGATCCCTGTCATGCCTGGTGGCGATGTCGAGGGCTTGATTGAGAAAGCAACTGAGCATCGGCTGCCCCTTGATAAGGCCATCGATATTGCCAAGGCTGTCTGCCGGGGCCTCGAGTTTGCCCACTCCAAAGGCATTATCCATCGCGACATAAAACCCGGCAATGTCTGGCTGGGTGCCGATGGTACCGCCAAGATCGGCGACTTCGGTCTGGCTCTGGCTGCAGACCTCCCACGCCTGACCCAACCCGGCATGATGGTCGGCACAGTGACTTATATGCCTCCTGAGCAGGCCATGGGCGGAAAAGTGACCGCTAAAGCCGACCTTTATTCATTGGGGGCGATGCTCTATGAGATGGTGACCGGCCGTCCGCCATTTGTGGGGGATGATTCGGTAGCCATCATCGGGCAGCATATCAATACTCCGCCGGTATCACCCACCTGGCACCGGGCCGACCTGCCTCCAGCTCTGGAGACGCTCATTCTGCAACTGCTGGAGAAAGACCCTGAGAAACGGCCTCGATCGGCCGCAGTTGTCCTCGAGGCCCTGGAAGCTATCGAGTCAGGCAGGGTAAAAGAGCCAACGCGGGAAGCCCTGACCGAGAATCCTTTGTACCGAAGGGTATTTGTCGGCCGCGAGCCAGAGCTAAAACAGCTTCAGTCTGCCTTTGATGGCGCCATATCGGGTCAGGGAGCCCTGATGATGGTGATGGGCGAGCCGGGCATCGGGAAAACCGCCTTGTGTGAACAGCTATCGACCTATGTCACCCTGCGCGGTGGAAGGACACTGGTCGGCCACTGCTATGAGGCGGGCTCGTTATCTCTGCCCTATTTGGCCTTTGTCGAGGCGCTGCGCTCCTATGTGCTCAGCCGCGAGACCAGAGACCTCAGGGAAGAGCTGGGCAGCGGTGCCGCTGATGTAGCCCGCATTATCTCCGATATAAGAGAACGGCTCAAGGTTAGACTGCGACCCCGGAAAACCCCCGAAGAGGAAAGATACCGGCTGATGCAGGCAGTGACGGAGTTTCTAGCCAACGCCGCCAGTGTCCAGCCGATGCTGGTCGTCCTGGAAGACCTGCACGACGCCGACAAGGGTACCCTGGACATGCTGACCCATGTCTCGCGTAATCTAGCTGGTACCAGGCTACTGATGGTGGGTACATACCGCGATGTGGAAGTGGACCGCAGCCATCCCTTATCGGCAGCACTGGCCGAACTGAGGCGCGTCTCCAACTATGGCCGCGTTCTCTTACGCGGGCTGAACGCCGATGAGGTCCGGCGGATGCTGGAGAGCATTAGCCGGCAGAGTGTCCCCTGGGGGCTGGCCCAGGCGGTGCACCGCCAAACGGAAGGAAATCCCCTCTTTGTGCAGGAGGTGGTGCGCTATCTCGCTCAAGAGGGACTTATTGCCCGGAAAGAGGGACGCTGGCGGCCCACCGGGGAGACCCCGCTGGAGATGAGCATCCCCGAAGGGCTCCGCGACGTCATTGGCAGGCGCTTGTCCCTGCTCAGTCCGGAGTGCAATCAACTCCTCTCAATGGCCTCCATTATAGGACGGGAGTTCGCCCTGGAAACTGTTAAAGCCGTGACCGGCATCAACGAAGATGTCTTTGCTAATGCTCTCAAGGAAGCTGTGCAGTTGTCGGTACTGGAAGAGCGTTCCCAGAGGGGACTGGTACGCTACCGATTCACGCACGCCTTCTTCCGCCAGACGCTCTATGAGGAGACGATTGCCCCGCAGCGTCTGAAGCTGCACCGGCAGGTAGCACGCTCCCTGGAAACCCTGTACGCCAAGCGCCTCAAGGAACATGCCACCGAACTGGCCGAGCATTTCTCTCATTCCACCGACCCGGCCGACCTGAGGAAGGCGGTTGAATACGGCGAGATGGCCGCTGAACGCGCCACGAATGTGTACGCCTACGGAGAGGCATTGCGACTGCTGGAGCAGGCACTCAAGGTTCAGGAGATATTGGACCCCGAGGACAAAGCCAGGCGGTGCGACCTGCTCCTGGCCCTGGGCGACGCCCTGCTTCTCGCCGGGGAGACTCGACGCGTGATTGACATGGCAGCGCCACAGGCGTTCTCCCTGGCTGAGGCTATCACCGACAACAAGCGGGCCTCTCGAGCCTCCCTGCTGGCTATGAAGGGGATAGCAACATATGGAGCGACAATGATGACCTCCCCATTGGCCGCACAGTGGGCAGCTCGGGCCGACCGCTGCGCCGAGCCAGAAACGGTGGAGCGTGCTTGGACAGATTCGATACTGGGCTTTTTGAAGTGGTCTGCAGCTAGCTCCTCACCAGAAGGGATTGTCCTCCTCACCCGAACCCTGGACCTGGCTCGTCGCCTGGGAGACCCCGACACGTACTGGTGG
>JAOUDT010000060.1 GCA_029859145.1 Dehalococcoidia bacterium | reverse complement strand
CAAAATAGAGGAAATAGCCAAAGCGTCGGTAGAGTTTGCCAAATTGACACTTAAAGTCTTTGACGACGTGGTTCTGAAGAATAAAACTTACTTGGATATGATCCTGAGCGATACCTTTGTCCAGAAGTCCTACAATATGGGCTTGGTTGATAAAAACAATAAGGTCAACTTTTATGATGGCAAAGTTCGCGTCGTCGGCCCTGATGGCAAAGAGTTATGCAAGTACGCTCCCCGTGAATATCTGGAACATATAGCTGAACGAGTCGAACCCTGGACATATCTCAAATTTCCCTATCTCAAGAAAATCGGCTGGAAGGGTTTTGTCGACGGCAAAGACAGTGGAGTCTATCGAGCTACACCTCTGTCCCGGCTGAATGCTGCCGATGGGATGGCTACGCCCCTAGCTCAGGCGGAATATGAAAAGATGTACTCCACTCTGGGAGGCAAACCAGCCAATTTTACTCTGGCAACTCACTGGGCACGGCTTATTGAACTTCTCTATGCTGCCGAAAGGTTGCTGGAGCTCAGCAAGGACCCGGAAATAACCAGCCCGAATATTCGCAACATACCGACGGCAAAACCCGATGAAGGAGTGGGCATCGTGGAGGCGCCGAGAGGCACTCTCACCCATCACTACATAACTGATGAGAACGGGGTGATAAAGAAGTGTAACCTGATTGTGGGCACTACCAATAACTATGCCGCTTTGTTTATGTCAATTAAGAAAGCAGCCGAGGACCTCATAAAGCCTGGAGTAAAGATAACTGAGGGCCTGCTTAACCGTATTGAAATGGCTTGGCGTCCCTATGACCCGTGTATGTCCTGCGCTACACACGCTTTGCCGGGCCAACTGCCTCTGGAAGTGACCATCTACGATGTCCATGGCAACGAAATCAAGAGACTGAGCCAGGGCATCTAGCAGCAAATTGTCGCAGATCCAGATGAAAACCCTGGTTTTAGGGCTGGGGAATCCTATCCTCTCCGATGATGGTGTAGGGATTCGGGTGGCGCACGACGTGGCAAGCCAAGTCAAAAGTCCACAGGTGACTGTATCTGAAACAAGTGCAGCTGGTCTTAGCCTTTTGGATTCCATTGTCGGCTACGACAAGGCTATTATCATTGATGCTATACAAACTGAGAAGGGGAGGCCGGGCCAGATATATCGTATGGGGGCTGAGGACTTCTCTTGCACCAAGCGCTTTTCTTCACCTCATCAAGTAAACCTGGTCACCGCTCTGGAATTAGGGAAGATGCTCAACCTAGCAATGCCCCAGAAAGTAGTTGTTTTCGCTGTGGAGGCAAAAGATATCACCAGCTTCAGCGAGAAGTGCACGCCCAAAGTGGAAAAAGCAATTCCTGAAGTGGTCAGTATGGTGCTGGAGGAGTTAGTCAGCTAGATAAAGTCCACTTTTGCCACCGCTCTTCTTCACCAGGCGAATGTCTCCGATAGTCATGCTTCTATCCACTGCCTTGCACATGTCATAGATAGTCAGCGCGCTTACAGATACCGCTACCAGCGCCTCCATTTCAAAGCCTGTTTTCCCTATGCCCTTGGCGCTGGCAGTGATTCCAACAAAACTGCCCCTGTCGGTGAGATCGAATTCAACTGAGATGTGGCTAAGCTGGAGAGGATGACAGAGAGGTATAAGACGGTGAGTCTCTTTCGCGGCCAAGATTCCAGCCGTTTTGGCTACGGCCAAGACGTCTCCTTTCTCCAATTTCCCTTTGCGGATAAGATCTAAGGTGGGGCGCTTCATCTGCACCTTGCCTTTGGCCACTGCTTGGCGTACCGTGTCTTTCTTCCGGGTAACGTCTATCATGTTGACTGGCCCTGACTCCATTCTCAACCTCCGATCTGCGACATTTTTCGCTTCACTGGCCTGTCGTTTGTTTCCTTCAAATGATGATGCTCTGGCTTAGAAGCAACTGCCTTCAGAATGAGGAGCTTCAGTTGCTCCATCGAGGCATTATTGCGTAGTGGCACTTTTAAGTCAATCTCGTCTTCTCCCAGAAGGCAAGGGCGGAGCTTGCCATCTGGAGTAAGCCGCATTCGGTTACACCGGGAGCAAAAGGAAAGCTCGGTCAGGGGACTGATGAAGCCTATGGTGCCCTTGGCTCCTGCCAGGCGATAGTATGTAGCAGGCCCATTGCCGGTTATGGACGGACAGGGCTCAAGCTTGCCAATCATACCAATATGTTGTCGCACTTCGATGGAAGGTACAGACTCTGCTATACCCTTAAAGGGCATAAGCTCAATGAATCGGACATGGGATTCGTTTTCGTAGCTCATCCTGGCAAAATCCAGTATCTCATCATCGTTTATGCCCCGCATGACTACTATATTCACCCTGACTGGTTGGAGCCCGACCTTCTTGGCGGTCTCGATGCCTTCCAGGACATCTTTCAGTTTTCCGAGGCGGGCTATGTATTGAAATCTGTCCTCTTTGAGTGTATCCAGGCTCACATTGACTCTGGACAAGCCCGCTTGCTTAAGTTTCCGAGCGTGGTTCTTCAGAAGCGTCCCGTTTGTCGTCAAAGACAGCTCTTGGATTCCATCGATTTGAGAGAGCATCTTGATGAGCTTGGGCAACTCGGCCCTAACCAGAGGCTCGCCACCAGTAAGCCTCACCTTGTTAACGCCCAGTTCTGCCGCTGCCTGGGCAACAGTCCGAATCTCCTCGTACGAGAGGATCTCGCTATGTGACATCTGCGGAACACCTTCGGGCGGCATGCAATAGATGCAGCGCATGTTACACCGGTCGGTAGCTGAAATCCGCAGGTAATTTATGCTTCGTCCGAAAGAATCAAGAATGCCAGTCATTGGTGAGGCTTCCTTTCCATTATATGCACTCCGGTAGCTTTGAAAGTAGCATAGACTTCCCTTCCCGCCTGTAAATCCAGTTCTTCTGCCGATATTTTGGTGACCAAGGCTACTAGGCGAAAGCCACAATTCATTTCCACCTGGCTAAGCGGTCCGATGGTGGTTACTCCGGTAACCTTGGTCTGAAAGGAATTCCTCGCAGAACTCCTGACTGCTGTCTGGTGACAGCTATCAGCTATGTGTAATGTGATATCTTCAGGTCTGACGCAAGCATATACTTCTTTCCCAACCGGATAACTGGAAACTGCCTGTATGACATCGTCACCTACATTTATCATGGCTATACCTTCGTTGCCTGCAATCACTACGCCTTCTAGGATGTTTTCCATACCGACGAAACGAGCAACCTCTTCGTTTTGGGGCGAACGGAAGATATCTTTGGCGTCGCCCGTTTGGACAAGTTTGCCATCAAGAAGCACTCCTATCCTGTCAGCGAGTTGCTGCCCTTGAGACATATCATGCGTGGCCACTATCATGGTAGTGTTGCGTTGCCTGGCAACATATGAAATCAACCGCTCGATCTTCTGTGTGGAAACAGGGTCAAGGTTAGCTGTCGGCTCGTCCAACAGCAACACCTCGGGTTCGAGCACAAGTGACCTGGCTAATGCTACTCTCTGCGCCTCCCCTCCGGAAAGTGTCCGGGCGTTTCTATTCTTATAGCCTGCCAATTCCACCATTTCCAGAATATGGTCAACTTTCTGGGCAATCCTATTCCCTTTCTCCCCCCTCCACCTTAAACCACAGGCAACATTGTCGTAGACACTCGAATCAAATACCTGTGGTTTCTGGTGTATAAATGACATCCGGCGACGTATCTCCAATCTCTGTGTTCCCGAGCGTGGGATGCCTTTACCGTCAAAATAGATTTCCCCCGCGCAAGGCACCTCCAGCAGGTCCATGATACGCAAAAGCGTCGTCTTGCCTGCCCCGGTTGGCCCAATTAGTGCAAAAACCTCACCTTTGCCAATACCTAAGTTTAGGGCTTTCAATACCTCCCGCTCACCATAGGTGTGGCTTAAGTCAACTACTTCTATCAAGGACATTGTTACCTCTGCTGCAACCTATTCAGGGCGATGTTAATGACCAGTGCCAGAAACAAAAGAATTATGCCCAGCGCTATTGCCAACTCTAAGTTGCCTTTGCCCGCCTCCAATGATATTACTGTGGTAATGACCCTGGTGGCCCCCCTGATATTCCCGCCAACCATCAGAGCACATCCAACTTCGGATATGGCTCTGGCGAAACCCATTATCACAGCTGCCAATACGGCATACCTTGCCTCCTTCAGCACAAGCCAGATAGTCTGAGAACTGCTGGCACCCAGGGAGATAGCGGTATCCACAATTTCTCGACTTACACCGCTCAACGCCGAAATGGTCAAGCCAAGCAATAGAGGAGTGATCAATATCATCTGACCAATCACCATGGCGGTAGGAGTAAAAAGTATGCCGAAGAAGCCCAGTGGCCCGGCCCGCGAAAGTAGCACAAGAAGGAACAAGCCAACAAGAACTGTGGGCATGACGAACAGCGTTTGGATTATATTAATCAACGCCCTCTTCCCACGGAAGTGATGGAAGTGTATCAAGCTCCCCAGCGGTAAGCAGATCAGAGAGGCTAGAAGGCAAGCTGTCCCCGAGATACCCAGGGATCTCCAGGCAATCTCCATTAACTGGGGATCGAAGGATATCAAGAGTTGCACAGCCTTGGTAAGGCCATCCCAGATCTCAGTCAATTGATCTCACCTGCCTCAATATGCTATTTCTCCCCATCGGCTTTGTACTTGGCGGTGTACGTAGTCTTGTCAGCACAGTTATGGCAACCCGCAAGTCTCTGGACCCCAGGGGTAGAATAGTGGTTCACCATATTCAGGCACCCGAAATCCGGCGATTAAATACTGAATCTCAGGTGCTCTGAGGAAATTCACCAGATTGTCGGCCATCTCATAATGGCTGCCGTTCTTGCAGATGATCACCGCGTAAACGTTGAGCAGGATATCACCTTCGTCAAGCAAGGGCACCAAATCCAGGTCGCCTTGGTAGGCAAGGAAGGTTCCCTTGTCTGTCAAGGTGTATGCCACCAACTCGTCAGCCATGACCAGGGTTGCCCCCATGCCTGTCCCAGCTTCGATATACCAGCTATCGGCTGTTCCATTCCCTACGATATCTGCTGTGTAATTGTAGCCGGCTGATGCCCAGATGGTTTTTTCCTTGCCGTGAGTTCCCGATTCGTCCCCTCGAGAGACGAATTTGACGGCCTCCCGGACCTCCCTCCCCTCTTGCTGGATTTTTTGGAAAGCTTCTTCTGGAGCCAAGCTCCCAGTCAAGTTACCAATGCCTGCGGGGTCAGACTCTGGGCCTACGATAATGAAATAATTGTAAGCCCAGGTGACTCGCTCCGCACTAAAGTTTAATGCTTTAACGGAGTAGTTGCCGGCTATAAACGCTGCCTCCTGAGCGGGGTCATGAACGGCAACTACATCCACATCACCACTCTTGCCTAACGCCAGAGCAGCACCGGTGCCTTTAGCCGTTATCTGCAAGTCGGCGTCATATCTATCCTCAAATACGTCCTCCAGGGCATCCCACAAGCCGGTGTCGTATAGGCTGGTAGTGGTCGCCACCCTTAGTACCTCTGGTTCTGTTTGCCCGCTGCAGCCAAGAACCATTACCACAACCAGAACGATCACCGCTGTAGCCAGAACCGCTAAAGCTATCTTGAGCCAGTTCCCTTTCGTCGAGAACCTCCTTTTGTCTTGACAAACCTTTCCATGAGAGGTGAACTACTGAAGCCTTATACTTGTTCCCTACCTCTACGCCCTTTTCCCAATCTTGGTTCGGCAAATACCTGGTGGGTAGCAAGGAAGCACAAAGTGAGAACAAAAAAGCACCGTCACAAGAACGGTGCTGTCCAAAACCGAGGCTTCATATCCCCTCCTTTCCAAGCACGGGAGGCACAGACATTTCTATCTGAGCCCTCGAGGCTTTTCAGCCTACCGTCTGCTTGCCCTGGATTATCTTTAGGCAAGACAGCTCAGAGAGAGCTAATGTTTAATTCTGGATATTATATCAGGGACTTGGTGGCTAGGTAGACCCGCTATATTCGCACAGGCATAGAATCAAGCGCCAGGCAAGTCAGACGACTATGTTTCTTTTGATTTCTTTTGGTCTGGCGCAGCCTCTTTGGGAGCTTCAGCCTCCGCCTCCGCCACCTCCGCTTCTGCCTCTGCCTCCGCCGCTACTACTTCCTCTACTACTTTCTCCTCTACCTTTTCCACAGGTCGCAAACTGATTTTCGCCACCACCAAATCCGGGTTGTTAATCACGGTAATATCTTTGTCCAGCGTGATATCTTTGACGCGTATTGCTTGATCTAGCTCAGCAAGGGAACTGATGTCCACTTCTATACTGCTGGGGATTCTTGCCGGCAAACACTCTACAGTAAAAGTCCCCAGTTCATGATCCAGCATGTTGGTTTTGGACTTCAGGGCTGGTGCTTCCCCAAGCAAGACAACAGGAACCTCTACCCGTATCTTTTCCTCCATCTTGACCTGATAAAAGTCAACGTGAACCAATTCTCCCTTGCGCCAGTCTCTATCGAATTCACGAACTACAACGGTTCTGGGCTTCTTTTCCTTGGCGAGCTTGAGGTTAATAAGCCTTGTTTGCCCAGCTTGGCTTAACACTCGCTCAAGTTCCCTCGCGTCGCACTGGAGTGCCAGGGATTCGATGCCATGCCCGAAAACATGCACCGGAGTAATGCCCTGGCGGCGCAAATGCTTGACTTTTTTGCCGAGGATCTTTCGGTTGGCAACCTTCAGCTCTATCTTGTCCATTTGGGTCTGCTAATCATATCAAAACAATCTTCTCTGTGCAAGAAACTGTGTCCGTCCATCTGACCAATAATGCGTAGAGACCGTTAGCCGTTTCGAGCTATATGTTCCAGCGCCTGCTCAAGGTCTGTGGGTAAGGGAGACGTGAATTCCTGGTATTGCCCGGTTGATGGTAGACGAAAGCCAAGGCGGTAGGCATGAATGAACTGCCTGTCCAGATGAGCCGATTTAACTCCGTAGGTGTGGTCGCCGACGACCGGGCAGCCGATAGCTGACAGGTGTATTCTGATTTGATGTGTGCGCCCTGTTACGGGACTGACTTCGACCAAAGTGTAATTATCAAGGTATTTTCGGACTTGATACTGGGTAGTGGCTTCTTTTCCTGCTTCTGTTATTGCCATCCTTTGTCTATGATGAG
>JAOUDT010000059.1 GCA_029859145.1 Dehalococcoidia bacterium | reverse complement strand
TCGCATGTGTCACTACTGCAGACCTCGAACAGCTCGGCCAGGGCAGAATGTTGCACATCATCAGCCTCGTTTTCCAGAGTGTTGATCTCCACACACTGCTGCAGAATCCAGAAGTACTGGTCACGCTGGCGCAAACGAGGTACTACCTCATTCAACTTGTTAGCCATCTTGTCCACAATCCTTGCTAGCTCTCGTGCTGGCTCCCTGGGCTGAACAATATGATAAAGATTGGCCGTTCTGCCCGCAGCCTCGATGAAGTCCATCACATCGTCCAGGCTATGGGCCAGGAGAGTAATATCCTCCCTGTCAATAGGAGTCACAAAGCTCCGATGCACCCGTGCTATTATCTCGTGCGTTACAACATCGCCCTGGTGTTCCAAATCTTTAAGCTCTTTTGCTCTTGCCTCCACGTTTTCGTAGTTGTCAAAGAAGTCAACCAGCTTTTTTGCGGCAACGACCAAATTACTGGTCGCTTTGTCAAATAGGTCATAGAACTCCATGTCTTTAGGGATGAGTGAAAACTTAGCCAAAACGCACCTCCGTCAATACGTGCATCCTATCTCCAAGACCCCCCAAAATCCATCTCGCATTGTAGCACACCACAACAGATTGCTACTATGTTTTACGCTCCCTTATCTGACTGCCCCCACCATTTCCTGAGCCTGTCAGCAATTTCTTTTTCATGGCCTTGCTCTGTCGGAACGTAATACCGTTTTCCCTGCAGAGAAGACGGCAGGTTTTGTTGCTTGACAAAATGGTCGGGGTAATCGTGGGCAAGTTTGTATCCTCGCCCATATCCCATCTGGCGCATCAGGCCTGTTACCGGGTTACGCAAGTGGAGCGGCACGGGCTCATTTCGACCTTGTTGTATATCCTTCTGGACTCGAGAATAAGCCTGATACAAGGAATTGCTTTTAGGAGCAGCAGCCAGATAGACCACGGCTTCCGCCAAAGCCAGATTCCCTTCAGGCAAGCCCACGAAGTGCACTGCCTGCTGGGCAGCTACCGCTATCACCAGCGCTTGAGGATCAGCCATGCCAACGTCCTCAGAGGCAAAGCGCATCAAGCGACGGGCGATATACAGAGGGTCTTCCCCAGCTTCAAGCATGCGCCCTAGCCAATACAGACCAGCATCGGGGTCGGAGCCCCGTAAGGATTTATGCAGCGCCGAAATAAGGTCATAATGCTGGTCACCACTCTTATCATAGAGCAAAGCACGGTGCTGCAGCGCCTCTTCAATGGCAGACAGGTCTATTGACCGTGAGCCATCACTGTCGGGCAAAGTGGCAAATCCCGCCATTTCTAAAGCGTTCAAAGCCACCCGAGCATCCCCGTCGGATATGGTCACTAAGTGGCGCAGAGCTTCCTCGCCTACGTTAGTCTGAAACTTCCCCAGCCCTCTTTCTTTATCCTTAATGGCTCGCTCCACAATGAGCCTGACATCTTCGTCGCTCAGCAGATCCAAGCGAAAAACCCGGCATCGAGAGAGAAGTGGAGAAATGACTTCGAATGAAGGATTCTCCGTAGTGGCTCCGATGAAAGTCACGGTACCGTTTTCCACAAAGGGTAATACGGCATCCTGTTGCGCCTTGTTAAAACGGTGAATTTCGTCAACAAAAAGAATGGTCCTCTGTCCCGGTGATTTTAGCCTCTTCTTTGCTTCCCCGATGACACGGCGCAAATCAGCCACCCCGGCACTCACAGCACTAAGAGAGCTAAAGTGCGCTCTGCTGACGTTGGCGATAATGTGAGCCAGAGTTGTCTTTCCGCTGCCTGGCGGCCCCCAAAATACCATCGAGGGTAGCTGGTCCGCCTCGATGCATTTACGGAATACTCGCCCTTCGGCGACTAAATGCTCCTGCCCCACGAACTCAGCAAACGTCTGCGGTCGCATCCTTGCCGCCAAGGGCATGCTTTGAGGTGAGTCCTTATCCTCAGGCAGGTCGAAAAGAGGCATCCTATCCATTATTGTCAGTCACAACCTGCTGCTCAAATCTCCTGACTTGAAAGCGATAGAGGCTAACCGTCTCGGCGGGCGATATCCCTGCCTTGAGCCGACAAATGGCAATTTGCTCCTCGACGCTATCTACACCTTCCAGATCAGGTAGCAATAGCCCCTTTTTCCAACCACTCTCTACGATAACGCCATATTCCTTAGGGTCGAGCTGGCTGATATCCGCCACCGGCTCAGGCCTAGTAAGGATATCTACGCTATATTCCAGGTCATCAAGCTCAGATGCAGCCACCGGGGGAAAGCGAGGGTCCATAGTGGATGAACTGATAGCATTGGCGATGATTTCTTCGGCCACATTATCCTTGGCCGGCTCAAAGGTGCCGATGCATCCTCTCAATTGTCCGTGCTTGTGAAGGGAAACAAAAACCCCCGCTCGCTCCCTCATTTCCGGGGTCAACTCCTTGGGCTTGGGCGTTTTGCGCTCTCGAACGTAGCTTTCCACAGCCTCCTTAGCCAGCTTTACCACAGGATGAAGCTCGCCTTCTGCCATAAAACACCTCTCTCATGCCCGGAAATTAAGCTCAGCTCCGCAAAACTTGCACCTCGAACCATCCAGCCCCACCACCTCGGTATCGTAGCCGATGCGATGAACAACCATCTTGCCGCACGAATAACACACGGTATTCTCATACTCATGCCCAGGCACATTGCCCAAGTAGACAAATTTCAGCCCAGCCTTTCTCCCAATCTCATATGCCCTCTCTAAGGTGGCTACCGGGGTAGCTGACAAATGAGTGAATTCGTGCAAGGGATGGAAACGAGTCACGTGCCAGGGCGTAAGTTCACCCAGGTTGTCTCGAATCCACGTAGCAATGTTGTTGAGTTGCTCCTCGTCGTCGTTCATCGTCGGAATGATATTAGTCACCACCTCGACGTGCATACCCCATTTCTCCTTGGCCCGCCTGGTGACATCCAGAATGCCTTGCCAGTGAGGAATCTTGGCTAGCTGCTGATAGAACCCGTCGGTGAAGCCCTTGATATCTACCCTCCAAGCATCGAGCCAGGGCCCTATGGCATCCAGAGCTTCAGACGTGGCATAGCCATTGGTCACATAGACAGTGTACAGACTATTGTTCTTAGCCAGCTTGGCTGAGTCCAGAGTGTATTCGAACCAAATCGCGGGCTCATTGTAGGTCCAGGCAATGCCCTGGCAGTCATACTTCCTGGTCAGCTCTATCTCCCTTTCCGGGAGTAATTGTCTGGAATCGCGCGGAATATCCACGCAGGAAATCTCCCAGTTCTGGCATCCCTTGCAGTGGAAATTGCAGCCCCAGGTGCCCAAAGAGAAGGCATAGGTGCCAGGGAAGAAATGAAAAAGTGGTTTCTTCTCAATATGGTCGGGCGCCATGGACGAGACCTCGGCATAGTTCATGGCAAACAGCTTGCCATCTCGATTGGTGCGCATACGGCAGACGCCGAGTTTGCCGGGATTGACAAGGCATCGCCACTGGCAAACATGGCACCTCACCCTCCCGCCAGGGAGCGTCTCATAGAGCATCGCCTCCCTTTCCATCCATCATCATTATACCACTGCGAACTATCCCAATATAGCTGTGAGATTGTCTGTCGATTATGGGTCAGAGGTAACCACCAGAAATCCAAAATCCCGAGTCCCGAAGGGGAAGACTCCAAGTGTGAGTTTCTAAATGCTCAACAATATCGAAGCACAGATCACCAAAACATTCAGGATTCCGGGTCTGTCTAGGATTTAGTGCTTCGGATTTGGGATTTGGAGTTTAGCCGTTTTCGATATACGCGCTGCTCAGCTCGGGAATACCCAGGGGATTGAGTTCATAGCCTTTGACGTACGGCCTCACCACGATGTAGTTGGCGCCATGAAACAGCGGCAGACAAGGGGCGTCATCCACTATCAGTTGCTCAGCTTGCTGATACAAGCTCAGGCGGACAGCCCCATCCTGCTCTACAGCTGCCTGGTCAAGTAAAGCATCCACGGTGGGATTACTGTATTCGAAGACGTCGTTCTCGCTTCCGGTATGAAAAAGGATGTCCAAGAAATTATGCGGGTCGGGGTAGTCAGCTATCCAGCCCAGCATGAACATCTCATCTTTCTCTTCTTGCAGGTTATAAAGGAAATCCTCTGTTTCCAGTTGCCTGACCGAGACTTCCACACCGAGATTCTCCTGCCATTGCTGGATAATGGCGCCCAGATAAGCAGGAATGTTGTTGCCATAGCCTTCAACAGTCAGGGTGATAGGAGGTAAGTTCGAGGCATCCCCGTATTTCGAGGCAGCAATGAGCGCTTCGGCCTGTTCTACATCGTAGCCCATTCCCTCGAGAGCCTCGTCATAGCCAGGCATGGCCGGCGGTAAAATACCATCAGCTTCACTTATCATGTCCCTTAATATGACCCTAGCGATAAGCTGTTTATCCACGGCATGACAGAATGCTCGACGAACATTAATATCGTCGAAGGGAGGTTCGGCAGTGTTGAAGCCAATATAATAGAGGCTCAGCTCAGGCGTCACAGCTAACTCCTGATGAAGCGGATTAGTCTCATCACTGACTTGGTCAATGTAGCTCACGAAAACAGGAGCAACGTCAATCAGCCCTGTTTCGTATAAGGCCATGGGCGAAAAGGCGAGAAAGCGAAAGACGACCCGCTCCAATTTAGGAGTTTCGCCGTAATAAATCTGGCTGCGCTCCAAAACCAGTTGCTCCCCCGGCCTCCATTCCTCCAACCTAAATGGTCCTGTACCGTTTGGCTCCCGCCACCAGCTTTGTCCAGATTCCACATTATTCGCATCCACCACAAAAGCGGTGGGATAAGCTAGCTTGTCCAGGAAGTAGGCCTTGGGAGCATCAATGGTAACCCGCAGAGTATAGTCACCAATGACTTCTACCCCGGAGATTTCTGTTGCGTTTCCTGCTAGCATATCCTTGGCGCCAACGATATCTCCCAGATATGTAGCAGCTGTGCCAGAGCCCGTATCGGGGTCACAGGCTCGCTCCCAGGAGTATTTGAAATCGGCAGCTTTGACATCCCCGCCGCCATGAAACTTCACCCCCTGGCGCAGGTGGAATGTATACCTTTTGCCGTCAGGGCTTTTCTCCCAGCTCTCAGCAATATCGGGCACTATGTTCAACTCATGGTTAAGCCGAACCAAACCGGAGAAGATTTGCATGATGTAGGTATGAGAAGACATGTCGGCAGAAATCGCCGGGTCGAGCGTGATGGGCCCAGCATCCCATAGGGTGAGGTCGCCCTGACTGTTGAAAGGCAGGCAGGCAATCGAAGGCCAAACCAACAAAGCCGCCAAAAGAACAGACAATAATGCAGGATGCCAGCTTCTTTTCACCGGTCACCTTTCCCAAGCAGAGACTCTAACGCTGCCAGCAATTGAGAAGGCTTCTGGCAACTCCCTGCCAGTTTCTCAAAAGGACACAAGTCTGTGCCATCGTAGTTAGAGATGTGAGCCACTGTGTTTTTGCTATCGATGGCTACTCCCATTTTCTTTAGCATATCAAACGCTTCCTGGCTCACTATGCCGGCATACACGGACCTCACCCGAACATGAAGGCAGAGCATAGCTACAGCTAATCCCACGATGCGGTCCGCCACTGCAGCATTATGTAAACTCTTTCCAATGCTCTGAACAGCTTGAAAAAAAGGGGCTATTCCGCGCTCTCTGGAGCCGAAAAGGACTCGCCCTTTCTTCACTATAACCAGGTTCCATTTATCTTCCTCCAAAATAGAGCGAGCCAGGTCGATATCTTCCATGTTATGTCTAATACTATCCCAAAGGGTGATTGAACCTCGAGAGAAATATCACAACGGCGCAAAGACAAAGAAACTACGCACTAAGATGCAAAAACTCTTCCTTTGACCCTTGAACCCATTTTTAGATTTTGCCCTGTCATTTGGCATTTATGTTTTTTGCCGTTCAAGTTCATATGCCATGTTCCCCAGACCAAGCTCGTGCGCGGTTCTTATTTGGACCAGGCTATCAGTGCCATTTATCTTGCCCAGTATATCGGGAGAGCGGATGTCTGCAAATTTCCCCAAGGGTCTGCTTTGGGCAATCAGGTCCAACGATGCCTTGTCAACAGCTACCACATCCGTCGAGGCGAGGATACCAATATCGGGAACTACTGGAAAACCTGACGGCGTAACACAATCGCACATCGGCACCACATCCTGGATGAAATTAATGAAAGCCACTTTGGACTGAAATCGGCTCAGTACGCCCGCAGCAGCATGAGCTAGATAAACTTGAAACCTCTCCTTAGCCCCGGGAGGTACGGAGTAAACATCTTCCGGGCAGACATACAGACAATGACTGCAATCCATGCATTTCTCATCATCAAGCACCATCTTTTCCTCAACCAGAGACAACGCCCCAAATGCGCATGCATCAACGCATTGTCCACAGCCGTTGCATCTAGAGATGTCGATCATGGCCCGATTCGCCCTATGTTGGGCAGCCTTCGACTCTTTGGTAACACAGCCCATAGCCACGTTCTTGATAGAACCGCCAAAGCTAGCTAGCTCATGCCCCTTCAAGTGAGTAAGCACTACCATACAGTCAGTGCCGAAAATCCTACTGGCTATCTTTATCTTGTTCAAAGAGCAATCAGAAACCTGCCTGGGCACAGCTACCCATTCTCCATCATAGCCTTGCTCCCCATCAGCGATGACCACAGGGGCTCCTACCGATTCTTGAGTAAAGCCATTGCGGGCCGCCGTAGCCAGATACTGGCTGGCAGTGAATCTCCCGAAGGGATAGAGAGTAGTGGTATCGGTCACAAACGGTTTGCCTCCAGCTTTCTTAATCAAATCACATACCCGGCGTACTATCGGCGGCTGCAGGTAGGCACTACCACCATATTCTCCCATATGTACCTTTACCGCTACCGAATCACCCGCAGAGAGGACATCAGCTACCTTGGAGAAAAGAGTCCTCAGCCCTCCGAGGAAAGCCCTACCTTCGTCATAAGGGAAGAAGAAAACCTCGCTTTTTTCCCTTGTGCTCACGATTTTCACCTGTCCAATAGTATATCTCAGACACTGAAAGCCGGTAAATTGATTCAGAACAGGTTCTTGGCCTTCAGGCTTGAGTGACCCTTATCGCACACGATGATATGGTCAAGGACATCAATGCCCATAATCTCGCCCGCTCTAGCCAGCCGCTTGGTTAGCTCAATATCTTCTTT
>JAOUDT010000058.1 GCA_029859145.1 Dehalococcoidia bacterium | reverse complement strand
CCTCTTTTTCCTGCACTTCATGCAATAAGCTGTTGCCATCGTACCCTCCTTCTGTTTCTGCTATTGCTATATTGTTACTATAAGGCCGAAGCTTTGTCAATACCTTTTGAGCTTTCGCACCAGAGATTGTAGGATTCTGACAGCAGAGACATTAACCTAAGAATGTCTGATTACCTCTTACCGGATCAAATGCGCCGTTTTAGTTGAGATCAGCTTCTAGCAACTGCAATGCCATTTCCAATCGTTTCAGGCATTTCTCTTTTCCCAATACTGCCATAGTTTGAAATAGTGGTGGTGCTGCAGTACGTCCTGTGATGGCTACCCTTAGCACCCCAAATAGCTCGCCGGCGGGCAGCTTCAACTCTGTGGCCAGAGCGCGCAAGATACCCTCCAGCGTAATTGCATCCCATGTCGCTGCTTGTTCCAACTTCTGCGAGGCAGCCATAATAGCTTTGATCCCCGATTTGGCATCCAGTTTGCCTTTCGAAAGCAGGCGCGCATCATATAACAACTCGTCAAGGAAGAAGAAATCAGCAAGCTGAGGAACCTCGGCGAGGGTCTTGGCTCGTTCTTGAATCAGTGATAGAACCTGGCTGACATACCCTTCATCCAACGGACGTCTCACCGACTCTGGCAAAGACTTATCTAGAAATGGCATAGCTCGATGGACAAATTCTGTAAGGCCTAGCCTACGTAGATAGACGCCATTCATCCACTCCAATTTCTCCTTATTGAAAATAGCGGCTGTTTTGCCTACCCTTTCCAGAGAGAAGTGCTTTATCAATTCTTCTCGAGATAGTAATTCAGTTCGGTCATCGAGCGACCATCCTAAAAGGGCCAGGAAATTGACCATGGCATCCGGTAGATATCCTTCTTTCTGATATTCGTTGATATTGGTGGCACCGTGTCTCTTGGACAATTTCGCACGGTCGGGTCCCAGAATCATGGGTAAATGGGCAAATTGGGGAGCCTGCCAGTCAAGAGCTTGGTAGAGCAAAACATGGCGAGGAGTGCTGGACAACCACTCTTCGGCTCTCAGAACATGCGAGATGTCCATAAAGTGGTCATCTACTATGTTGGCCAGGTGGTATGTGGGATAACCGTCGGATTTAAGCAAGACGAAGTCGTCTAACGTATCGTGCCTGAAAGTCACTCGGCCATAAATCAAGTCGTGGAACGTCGTTTCGCCTTCAAGAGGTGTTTTGAATCGTATTACGGGAGTGACACCCGCTGCCTTCAACTCAGTCCCTTGTTGTTGTGTTAGGTCCCTACACCGTCGATCATACTTTGGCGGCTGCTTGCGTTTCATCTGTTCTTGCCGCATCGCCCCCAATCGTTCTGGAGAGCAATAGCATGAATATGCATGATCCTCATCGATCAACCTTTGCGCAGTTTCACGATAGATAGACAATCGTTGTGATTGAAAATATGGCCCTTCGTCCCAATCCAATCCCAGCCAACGGAGGCTATCTAGTATTATGTCCACCGCTCCTTCAACCTTACGAGCGACGTCGGTATCTTCAATTCGTAGGATGAATATGCCGTCGTGGCGGCGGGCAAAAAGCCAGTTGAATAGGGCTGTCCTTATGTTACCTAGGTGTGGATACCCTGTAGGACTGGGGGCAAAACGAAGCCTAACCGATCTCTGCGACTCAGATTGCATCACGCCGTATTCGTGTGACCAGGCCTTATTTAGAGAGGGTTTGGTATATGTTTCTTAACCGATCCAGGTATTTCCTGAGTCTCTGAGCAAGCTGTTCAACCTGATTGAGGGCATTTTTTGTATCCTCCAGCTCCGTTGTTATCTTGAACAAAATCTCGTCCCGCCTCTGGCCCAAATTAGCCTCCAGATCGGTCAATTCCCCCACGTCTGACAAGAAACTGCTTTCCCGCATCTTCTGCTCTTTAGAAAGTTCTTCATAGGACTTCATATCATTAGTTTCCTTTCTCTATCGATAGGGGCTACCAAATTCTAGCACGGCTGGATATCTCAAACAAGACCTTCATTTGCCAAGATACGGATTGACGTTGGTGAGTCTTCAGTCGCTCATGCAAAATTCTATTCTTTCCTATATATTATTAAGAGTGATAATCTCTATTGTAGCTGGAGAATCCGATGCGCCAATTTAAGATAGTCTCCGATTTTCGTCTTACCGGCGACCAGCCTCAGGCAGTGGATAAGCTGGTCAAGGGTTTGAAGAAAGGCCACCCAGAACAGACGTTGCTGGGAGTCACCGGCAGCGGCAAAACCTTTACCATGGCTAACGTGGTAGAGCGGATGCAGAGACCAACCCTCGTCATCTGTCACAACAAGACCTTGGCTGCCCAGCTGGCAACGGAGTTCAAGGAATTCCTTCCCGAAAACGCTGTAGAGTATTTTGTGAGCTACTATGACTATTATCAGCCGGAGGCCTATATACCCAGCACCGATCTATATATTGAGAAGGAAACCGATATAAATGAAGAAATCGACAGACTACGACATGCCGCCACCATGTCTCTCTTCACCCGCCGAGACGTAGTCATCATCGCTTCGGTCTCCTGTATTTATAGTTTGGGCGCGCCTGAGGAATATCATGGCTTTGCCCTTGCTATTGAAAGAGACAAATCCTACAGACGAAATAGACTGGTCCGTCGCCTCGTGGATATGCAATACGAAAGAAACGACTACGATTTCACCAGAGGCAAGTTTCGTATTCGAGGCGATACCCTAGAAATTCAACCCGCATATCAGGAAACGGCTCTCAGAATCGAATTCTGGGGAGACAAGATTGAACGTATTGTGGAGATTGACCCTCTGACCGGTGAAGTGCTCGCTAGCCGGGATCAAGTGGATATTTATCCCGCAAAACACTTTGTTACCTCTCAAGAGAAGTTGCTGGCCGCAATCGCAGATATCAAGGTCGAGCTAGAGCAAAGATTGAGGGAGTTCAAGAAGCAAGGAAAACTTTTGGAGGCGCAGAGGCTTGAGGCACGGACCAATTACGATATTGAAATGCTTCAAGAGGTGGGGTACTGTACCGGGGTAGAGAATTACTCTCGCCATCTTCAGCGGCGGGCACCCGGAAGCACCCCATGGACTCTGCTGGATTATTTTCCCGACGACTTTTTGTTGTTCATCGACGAATCACACATGACACTGCCGCAGATAAGGGGCATGTATCACGGCGACATTTCTCGCAAGCAGACACTCGTTGATTATGGTTTTCGCCTGCCCTCAGCTCTGGATAACCGGCCGTTGCATTTTGATGAGTTTAATCAGCACATCAACCAGGTGATTTACGTCTCGGCTACACCAAAGCCCTATGAATACGAGCGTAGTCAGCAAGTAGTGGAGCAATTAGTGCGCCCGACTGGGCTACTGGAGCCTACGGTGGAGGTTAAGCCAACCAAGGGGCAAATTGATGACCTTATTCATCAGATAAGGACCCGCGTCGCTAGCGGAGAGCGCTGCTTGGTGACGACACTGACTAAGCGGATGGCAGAGGAATTGAGCGATTACCTGAAAGAAATGGAGATCAAGACTCATTACTTGCATTCGGAGGTGGAGACTCTAGAGCGAGTGGAGATTCTTCGCGATTTGCGCCTGGGCGTCTATGACGTGGTGGTGGGTATTAATCTCCTTCGTGAGGGACTGGACCTACCTGAGGTCAGTCTGGTGGCCGTACTCGATGCTGACAAGGAAGGCTACCTCAGGTCTGAGGAAGCGCTCATTCAGACCATGGGCCGTGCAGCCAGACACATAAATGCCCATGTCATAATGTACGCTGATACTGTTACTCAATCTATGCAGAAGGCCATAGAAGAAACTCAGCGCCGACGCCGAGTTCAAGAAGCTTACAATAAGGAGCACGGCATCACTCCCCAGGGAATAAGGAAGGCAGTCAAAGATATAACCGAAAGAGTCCAAGCGGTCGCCGAGACGAGAACTCCCTATACGGTTGCTTCCATTTCCAACGAAGAAATGCTTCAACTCATCAAGCGACTGGAATTGGAGATGAAAGCAGCGGCTAGAAATCTCGAGTTCGAAAAAGCCGCTATGATTCGCGATCGGATTATCGAATTAAGAAAAGACGAAGGCCTAGTCTCACTGTGACGAAATGATGGTCAAGCGTCATTCCCCAGGGATAGGCCCCGCTTGAGCCTAGTTCAGCTCGTCCCTTCCATTGCAGGAACCCTCTCGTTTCATGTCCCGCTACAGTCTGAACCCTTGAATGTGAAGGGCGCGTAACTATAGAAACTAGTGATGGTAGTGAACTGTGAAAACAGCCTGCTGTTTTGCAGCAAACGTCAGGCAAGCAGAAGCGCCGCCAAGAAACAGGACTAAAGTAACCTGGGTACTGGGTACAGATGGGTGATTGACGCTTTTCAATACACGCGCCTATATTAGTAGTATGCTTTGGCATAGTTGAGTATTCTCAAGAAGGAAAGATATGCCTGTTGTTGTTAATGAGCAGACCTATTATAGGACCGCCGATGTTTGCCGGATGGTAGGCATCAGCAGAAATACCCTTTTCAGGTGGCTGAAGCAGGGAATCGTCTCCGATGTTGAATATCGGGACTGTCGAGGTTGGAGGCTATTTACCGCGGCTCAAGTGGAGGCCATTAGAAGCAAGACTAACCATGTGTTCGCGATAAGTCGGACGGACTGAGGAGCCAAACGAGTGAAACTAGTGATACCCACGGCCAAACGCAAGGACGACGATGAGTTGTTCAAGACTCTCAGCGAGGAATTGCCGATCGGGGTCTGCATCATGCAGGATGGAAAGTTTTGCTATGTCAATAGCACCTTCCCAATTGCCATCGGCTACACCGTAGACGAATTGGCAGACAAAGATTCCTTGGAGCTTGTTGTTCCTGAAGATAGGGAGATGGTGAAACAAAACACGCTTAGGATGTTGAAGGGAGATCTGCATTCGCCATATCAATTCAGGGTGACCTGCAAGAACGGTAGCGTTGTTTGGGTTATGGCGACGGTCAAATCGATCCAGTACCGCGGGAGACGGGCAACTCTCGGGAACTACATGGAAACTACCGAGCGCAAGCTCATGGACGAGGCAGTAAAAGATAGTGAAGAGAAATACAAGGAACTTGCCAATAGCATCACCGACGTCTTTTTCGCTATGGATGGGAATCTGAGATATACCTATTGGAACAAGGCATCAGAGGTTTTGACGGGAATTCGAGCAGAGGATGCGCTTGGCAAGTCTCTCCGGGAAGTTTTCCCGGACAGGTCCTGGCGGACAAGGGCAGAAGAGATGTACCGCAAGGTATTGAGGACGCGCCAACTGCAGACTTTTGTGAACGATTATGATATTAATGGCAGGCACTACATCTTAGAAATCACTGCCTATCCTTCCCGAAACGGCATTTCTGTTTTTGTCAAAGACATTACTGAGCACAGACGAACCGAGGAGGCACGGAGACAAGCAGAGGAAGAGAATAGTGCGCTGCTCGAGGAAGCACCTGTTAGCATAGTTCATACAGATATGAACGGCAAAATCACCCATGTCAACCAGAGGTTCGAGTCAGAGTCAGGTTACTCGCGCGCAGAAGTCATCGGGAAGAACGGCTTTGAGTTGGATTGGTTCCCTCCTGATACACTGGAGTTCCTGACACAAAGGATGGCGGCTAGATTGGGAGGTAGTCCTGCCAAGCATTGGGAGACTCAGTTCAAATGCAAGGACGGACGATGGATTTGGATTGAACTAGAAGGCAAAATGCTCGAAAGATCGGGGGTTTCGGTTGGCTTTCAAATTATCGCCACAAACATCACCGAGCGCAAGCAAGCGGAAGAGGCCCTCAGACAGTCTGAGGAGCGGTACCGGACTATTCTTGAGGAGATGGGCGATGGCTACTTCGAGACTGACCTCGCCGGCAACTTCACGTTTGTGAACGATGCACAGGCTCGTCTCTTAGGCTATTCCAACGAAGAGATAGTTGGGGCAAATTTTAGGGCATTCACACCTGAAGAAAGAGTGAAGGCGGTTCTTGAAGCCTACAATCGCGTGTACAAGACTGGTGAGCCATTGAAGAATTTCGTTGACGAGGTTATTGGCAAGGACGGGAGACACGCATTTGCCGAAACCTCCGCCTTCCCGATAAGAAGCGATAGGGGTGAAATCGTCGGCTTCCGGGGGGTGCGACGCGACATCACCGCACGAAAACAGATGGAGGAAGCACTGCGGCACTCGGAGGAAAAGTACCGGACCATACTGGAGGAGATGGAAGATAGTTACTTCGAGGTCGACCTGGGTGGCCACCTGACATTTGTGAATAATTCGGTCTGTCGCGACCTGGGATACTCCAGAGAAGAGTTGATGGGAAAGAGCTATAAAGCGTTTACGGTTGAGGACGATATCGAAGCAGTATTTCGGGTCTTTAATGAAGTGTATCAGACTGGCGTACCGAACAAAGGATCCCCTTGGAGGACTGTACGCAAAGACGGGACCCATGGGTTTGCAGAAACGTCGGTCTCCCTTCTAAGAAATGACAAAGGTGAAACTGTCGGATTCCGCGGCGTCGGGCGCGACATCACAGAACGTAAACAGACGGAGCAAAGGCTGCGACAAAGCAAGGAAAGTTATAGAGCTTTGTTCGATAACTCAGTCACTGGGACGCTTGTTGTAGACGCTGCAACTATGAAAGTGGTCATGGGTAATCAGGCAGCCGCAAAAATGTTTGGATTCAATTCCGCGGAGGAAGGCGTCGGAGTGAATTTGCTTGACTTTGTTCCTCCGGAGAATAGACAGAAAGCTCACGACCTTGTGAAGAACGAGCTGTTTGAACAGAATTCGCGGCGAACCTTCGATCTTCAAGCAATGACCAAAGACGGCAGGAGAATATGGATAAGCGCCACGGGTGCCAGAATTACACAAGGGGACAGGCTGGCAGGTTTGCTGTCTTTTGCTGACATCACTGAGCACAAGCTGGCAGAGCAGAGACTGCGACAGAGCGAAGAGAACTACAGGGTCCTGTTCGACAACTCAGTCATCGGCACAATTGTTCTGGACGCTGAAACTATGAAAGTGGTGATGGCTAATCAAGCTGCTGCGAAGATATTCGACTTTGGTCCCGTGGAACAAGGTATTGGATTGAATCCGGTTGACTTCATCGCTCCGGAAGACAAGCAGAGAGTTCTAGAGGTTATTGTGAATGAGGTGCTTGAGAAGGATTTGAGGCAGGCTAACGAATTTC
>JAOUDT010000057.1 GCA_029859145.1 Dehalococcoidia bacterium | reverse complement strand
ACTGGACGGGGGACGCCTCAGCATCGCGGCTATGGGACTGGGCGGGGCTCAGGCCGCTTTCGAACTGGCTCTGCAGTACTCCAATTCACGCATCCAATTTGGACGGCCCATCTCTTCATTTCAAGTCAATGCTTTCAAGCTAGCAGACATGGCGCTGGAAACTGAACTGGCCAGGAACTTAGTCTACAAGGTCTGCTGGCTCCGAGAAAACGGACGTCCCATTACCAAAGAAGCAGCCATGGCAAAATTGTTCTGCTCCGAGGTTATGCGCCGCTGTGTCCATCACGCAGTGCAACTTCACGGAGGGTATGGGCTGATGAAGGATTATGAAGTCGAGAGATTATATAGGGACCAGAGAATTCTGGAAATCGGCGAGGGAACGTCCGAAATACTACGCATCGTGATTGCCCGTAATATCGGCGTGTCGGGAAGGGCAATCTAGAAAGAAGGACACAATGAAGAAAGAGAAGGCAAAACGCAAGACTTCCGCCAGAGTGAGCCCGGCCAAGGGTAGGGTGCCAAGGCACGATGATCTTCTCACCGACGTGGCTCACCTCGCCCGCGTGAAAGAAGTGGGGGAGAAAAAAGAATCTCTTAGCGACCGGATTCGCAGGGTTCGAGAAATGCGGGGGCTTACCATTAAGGACCTCAGCAGCCGAACAGGGATCGATACAGATACATTGGAACGTATAGAATCGGGCGAGATTATCCCTGCATTAGGGCAGTTAGTCAAGCTAGGCAGAGCGCTTGATATGAAGATGGGCTACTTTATCTCCCCAGGAATTGACAAGCTCATGACCGTAGTGCGCAAGCATGAACGACGACCAGTATCTCGCTACGGAGAGACAAAGAGCATAGAGTGCGGCTACTTTTACGAATCCCTGGCCCCGGAAAAAGCGGACCGATTGATGGAGCCTTTTATTGTGACACTCGTACCCACAGACGTAGAAGAGTTCTCCACCCATGCCGGACAGGAATTTATCTATGTCTTGGAGGGCGAAATGAAAGTGCAGGTTGGGGATCGGGTCGACTTTCTCAAGCCTGGAGATGCCGTTTATTACGACTCCAGCCAACGTCACTTCGTTAGATGTGCCGGCACCACTGCAGCGAAGATTCTGGCTGTCCTCTATACAGAATCGAGATAGACCACAAGACGAGCGAGACCTCTAATAAGATTGCTGAGAAGACCCTAACCAGGCCACTTGAGCAAGAACGGTAGTAAAGGCTATTCAGGCCTTGGCCAGTGCGCAAACAAGCCATTTGGACGTGGGCAAGGTTCAATGCCCTTCCTTGGGCCCCTCAGGTGCATTCTAGCGCGAATTCCACGGGCATCATCCCTGCAAAACCGGGCCTACAACAATTAGGTGTTACTTACCGCAACGCCACTCCATTGCACGATTGCACAAAGTGGCGAAATGTTGCGTAACAAAACAAACACTATGTTTGTTTTGTTGATTATCTAGCCATTCCGTTAAGAGGCAATTCCAGTCATCATTGTGGGCGATTCGCCAGTCACATTGTCATTCCCAGCAACTAATGCCATCGGCTGCTCCAAAGTTGGCAGAACCTTTTTTCTTTTTATAATTCGGTACCAGTCTTCGTAGCAATAGATTCCCTGGAAGACAATAGCGGAGAGACCGCCGTAGAAAATCTCTGGCGTCAGGATACAAAACCCCTGTACTGCGAATATGCCACCCACAATCAGGGCAAGAAACCAGTGGTGGAGGTGGAGTCGATAGTTCCGCCAGGGGATTACTATTGACCTGACAATGCCTTGTTTGCCGTCTGTCCGGCCGCTGAGGTACTTGGTGGCGAAGAAAGCAACAAACCAGGTCTTGTAGCAGAATATCCCAAGGAAGATACAAACGGCAATTAGACTGATGAGGATTATCTTCTTCCTCATTCTGCCCCATATGATAATATTAAATCGCCCCAAAAGTCCAGATACTACGATTCTTGCGCTGGCTTGGTTGGCGGAACCTCAAGCGAGGGCTGTTAGGCCGTTCCTGCCAAGGCTTCTACGCTAGCCTGGAATGTTACCTCACCGCACACCCCGCGGACGAACTACCTAACGTTACTGACTATTGTGCAGTCTGATGAAATTGAATATTTATCGGTTTTGTTCAGCTCGCGCAACCCTTGCCCGGATTGTCACCTAATTACGCAAACTACCATTTTCTGTACTATGCCTGATTATCGTTGCCTCAAGCTGACTTTGCTACACCGGCAAAAATCTAGGAGGTCTTTCGTGATTGACAAGGCTTTCCACCCGTCGGTTGAAACGCGGAGCACATCCCGTTCTACAGAGATTACTGCGGACTCTCAGGAGCTGCTATAGACCAGCTAGCATAGGTGAACTAAGCTATCTTCGTCGTACAGGCTTCCTCTTTGCACCAGCCCGACCTTTGGCTTTGGGGGCGTCAGAAATCTGCTCTCCGCTCATCCATTTCACAATACTGTCGAGTTGCTTTGAATCTATTTTCTTCGCTTCCTTTATATCCAGTTCGGGATTGCTATACTTCATTATCTCGTATTTCAACGTCCCGAGCAGACCGGAAAAGGTGTTCTCGTCCTCAGCTGATAGCGGTTGGAAGACTTTACGGACAAACTTCAAAACTGCCAAATGTGCTTGCTTAAGAGCAGCATTCCCCTTACTGGCGGGAGTCACCCACACTACCCTGCGGTCAACCCTGTCTCTTGTCCTTTTGACCAGACCAACTTTGACCATGCGGTCGACTATCATACTGATGCTATTTGCGCTATGTACCAACCACTCGGCGATATCAGTTACCCTTGCAGAACCGCCCGCGTAGTTCAAAACCACAAGCACTGAGTACTGTTCCACGGTAAGCCCGTACTCCCCACATATTTGGTCCTGGCACTGCTTAAGTAGATTATAGGTTTGGTACACCTGGCGCCACGATTTCAAAACTGCCAGTGAAGGTCTAACATCTGCCATTATATCTAACCTCCCTTGATTATTTCATTCGGACTTTGCTCATTGGTACAGTATATATTATCCAAAATGCTTTCCATCTGCAACCTGCTCACCGCCCTCTTATTTGCCCAAAAAGTGAGGAGGCACTCAGGCCAAGCCGATCCGATATTCAGAGGAAGAGCGAGGTGAGCCAAACTAGTCGATCCTGCTCCCAGCCGTTGATATGACCTAGACAGAATAACCATAAACATATCTCAAGCAATAAGTGCAGAATTATTGAGCAACCTAGGTAAAACTCTGAATATCTTACGTCTTTTTGACTAGAGACTTCATCTTTTCTTTAAGCTTTGGGTCATTCAGTTGTTTATCTGTGTAGCCATGCACTTCCTTAACATGCTTCGAGGCATTTTTCCACATCTCCTCAAACGTTTCGCCCCGAGCTACATAGGGACAGTCAACTCCTGAATCTCGACACGCTAATGTGTATGCCATTTCTTGCCCTCCTCACTTTATGGTAGTTCAATCTTAGCTAGCTGCTCATGAAAAAGTCATAAAATTGGCCGTCAAAAGATTACAAACTTATGACATTTCAAACTACCAGAAGTACCCGAAGTTTTCCCTATTTTTATTGCCTATATTACGCCGAATGCATGTTGCCAATAACTGCTTGTTTCAGGTGTCAACCGTTCAAATAAAGCGAGCCCTATTAGGCGCCTATGATTTCATAGTTTTGCAATATTTTTGCCTGCAATTTTATGACTTTTTCAGCAACAAAGCTCTATACTTGTAATAATATTGGAAAACGAGATACGAAGTTGTTTAGGGCATCCCGGCCGGCCCGCCTGCTGAGAGACAGTAAAATAGACCTCTCGTGAGGAGGTGAAGCATGTTAGTGTCGATAGCGGATCGCCGGGGTAATAGGAGGTGAACTATCACAAATATTATCCAGGCCAACGCTTTAGCTAAGGTCTTTCCCGGTGGTGTCAAAGCTGTCGATGTAATCGATTTCCTAGTAAGAGAAGGAGAAATCTTCGGCTTTCTCGGTCCAAACGGTGCCGGCAAGACTACAACCATCAAAATGTTGAACACCCTTCTGAGGCCGACTTCCGGCACAGCCATGGTTGCTGGATTCGATGTGTCAACGAGTCCAGCCGATGTCCGTAGGAATATCGGCTACGTCGCCCAAGACGTCGGTGTCGATGAACATGCAACAGGAAGAGAGAACCTGACGCTCTACGGTCACTTCTATAGGCTCGACAATAAGACAATCAAACAGAGGATCAAAGAGATATTTGAACTGGTGGATTTGACCGGATACGAAGACAAGATGGTATCCAGCTATTCTGGCGGTATGCGCAAGCGTCTCGACATTGCCATGGGTCTCATCCACCAGCCAAAAATCATATTCCTTGACGAGCCCACAGTTGGCCTTGATCCACAGACCAGAGCCCGCATTTGGGACTATATTCGTAAGCTGGCCAAGTCTATGAATGTTACGATATTCCTGACCACCCACTACATGGAAGAGGCCGACCAGTTGGCCGATAGATTGGCCATAATAGATATGGGCAAGATCATAACAAGTGGCACACCGGAAGAACTGAAAAGATCCATAGGTGGGGATGTGGTGACTCTCTCTCCGTGTGCCGTCAAGACTGCAGAATGCCAAGAGTTTCTCCAGCGCACCAAATCAGTGTTGTCTAACAAACCGTTCGTAGTCGGTATGCAGGAAACCGATACCACACTGGCGGTGTACGTACAAAACGGCGAATCGGCGGCACCGAACATTATGCGTATCCTTGCGAGTGAGGGCATAGAGGTCCAAACTCTGTCTGTCTCTCGCCCATCTCTGGATGACGTTTTTCTGAAATATACCGGCCGCAACATACGTCCCCAAGAAGGGGCTCCTACCACCTATACCGAAGTCGCCCGCAGGCGGTCAAGGAGATAAAGATGGACATGTTATCTGACGTCTACTACCAGACTATGCGTGATCTCAGGTCCCGCTTCAGAATGCCTGTCTGGATCTTCTTGAGTCTCTTTCAGCCTATAGTATGGCTTCTTCTGTTCACCCAGATTTTCCAGTCTCTCTCACAGCTTCCTCAGTTAGGAACGGTAAGCTATCTGCAGTTTTTTGCGCCGGGTGTGGTGGTGATGACCGTTATTTTCGGCTCGGCCTGGGCGGGAATGGGAATGCTCCAAGATATTGATATGGGCATACTTTCAAAAATGCTGGCGACCCCGGTCACACGCCCGTCAATCATTATCGGTCGAGTGATATCAGCAATGGTAATGCTGGTTATTCAGGCGCTACTAATATTTATCATTGCTGTCATTATGGGTGTGAAGATAACAACTGGAGTTCCCGGCGTCTTGCTTTCTATAGTCATCATCTCACTGCTTGGGCTCGGCCTGGCTGCTCTGTCAAACGGTCTGGCTTTGCTCCTGAGGAGACAGGAGCCGCTCATCGCTGTGATTAACTTCATTGCCTTGCCCTCGGTGTTTCTCTCATCAGCCATGATGCCAGCCCAGCTTCTGCCAGCATGGTTGAATACGCTGAGACATTTCAATCCGGTCGACTATGCCGTCGTCGGCGTCCGCAACCTGATTCTCCAGGGGTACGTCTGGTCCGATCTACGGACATGTCTCTTGGTATTGCTTGCCTGGGCCGCAGCCGGAATAACCTTCGGGGCCCTGATGTTTCGCTACAAAGCGGAGTAGTCCGATGCGAGCTCGCAAGTGTTACGAAGCAAGTCAAACATGTCTAACGAAAAACTCAACTCCGTTCGATATACCCATTCAAAGAAAAGGCTACGTTCTTCACAGAGCGTAGCCTTTGCCCTCAGTATAGCTATACCCGCAGTGAAACAGTGATGCGCACCGGCGTCCATTAGCCTGTCAAATCTCTGTGCCACGGCTTCCTGAGGTCACCACAAAAGGTGAGTACATAAATCAGGCTTAGTGCGATGGCGATCTGTTCCTAGCCAAAAAGGGGCGACATCTAAGCTGCGAAACTTGCACAGAAAGTTGAAATCAAACAGCCTGAAAGGTCGTCATCCCAGATACCCTATCAACTCACGACTGTGACTCGGATGGCGCAGCTTGGCCAGCGCTTCTTTTTCAATCTGACGTATTCGCTCCTTTGTGAGACCTAGCTCTGTGCCAACCTCTGCCAGGGTCCGACTGTACTCATCACCCAGGCCAAACCTCAACTCGATTACGCGTCGTTCTCGGGGTGTCAGCCAACCCAATGTTTTGCCCAGTTCTTCCTTGAGCAGGTTCGCAGCAGACTGCTCCTCGGGCTGCGGAATCGCTTGGTCTGCGATTAAATCACCGAGTTGGCCTCCATCTTCTCCTACGGGTGTCTCAAAAGAAACGGAACCACTGGAACTGAGCTTAATCAGGGATCCTATCTTTTTGGACGGAAGCCCAGTCTCAGAGGCTAGTTCCTTCTCGAGCGGCTGGCGGCCGAGCTTCTGCGCTAGGTCTCGTCTTACCCGTGACAGCTTGGTCAATTCCTCGACCACATGTCCTGGCAAGCGCACCATGCGTGACTGGTCATCGACTGCCCTGTTGATTGCCTGCAAGATCCAAGGAATAGCGTAGGTACTGAACCTACAACCCCTGCGATGGTCGAACTTATGCACCGCCTGGATTAACCCGACATTGCCTTCTTGGATGAGGTCAGAGAGAGGCACGCCCCAGCCAATACGTCGCTTGGCCACGCTTATCACGAGGCGCAAATTAGCTTGAGTCATCTGGCTGGCTGCCTGTCGTGCCCTTTCTCTTATTTGCTCAAAGTGCCTGACAATTTCTGAAGAATGCACTTCCAGTGTCTCATGGAATTCCGGTGACTGAAGCATTTCTCCGAATTCCGCCAGTGAACCTTCCCGGCCTGCCTGTTCCACGATATGCCAAGGTATCAGCCGGGTATCCAGCGACAATTCGATCATACTCTTCTCAACTCTCGTTTTGTCTACTCCAGTGATTTCACCTATAGCACCAGATAACTGCGGGTCGATACTGCCGTCTAATGCGCCACGTAGCTTTGGGTGCGATACCTTCTCCCCTATAGTTAGGTGAGCAGGAAGCCCAATATACCGGTAAAGTGCCTCAAACAGCGACCCTGCCTGATTGAGGCGCTTCCCCAATACCGACAACAAATCGATATCCGAAGGACGACCGCCGTGCTCCGCAATCCACTCCTCTTCAAGTCCCAGAAGATGCTTGCCATCCTCTATCCGGCTGGCCAGCATTTTTGTC
>JAOUDT010000056.1 GCA_029859145.1 Dehalococcoidia bacterium | reverse complement strand
ATTTCCTCAGCTGTGCCGACTCGGATTACATTAATGTCCACGGGCTCCGGCAACGAAGCAGGGGCTGTAATCAATGTTACTTTGGCTCCGCGGTCGCGCGCTGCCTCAGCTAGAGCATAACCCATCTTACCCGAGGAGCGGTTGCTGATGTAGCGAACCGGATCGATAGGCTCTTGGGTCCCACCTGCGGTAACCACGATATGCTTGCCCTCCAGGTCTCCATCCTTACCCAACACCTGGCGAATGTTGCCGATAATCTCATCGACGTCGGCCAGTCTCCCCAACCCTGTTCTCCCGGAAGCTAACCAACCTGTGGCTGGGCCAACAATGGCAAAGTGGCGGGCCTTGAGTTTAGCCAGATTATCTTGGGTGATCGGATTAGTGTACATAGTGGTTTCCATAGCTGGGGCAATGAGCACCGGCGCCCTGGTAGCCAACACCGTGCAGCACAGCATGTCGTCAGCGATGCCAGCCGCCAACTTGGCAACGATATTGGCGGTAGCGGGGGCAATAACTACTATATCAGCGGCTTTGGCCAGAGAGACATGTTCAATACTGAATTCAGAAGCCAAATCAAACATCTCAGAGACCACCGGCTGCCCTGTAATTGCTCTGAAGGTAACAGGTGATATAAACTGGACGGCTTCCTCAGTCAGGATTACATTCACCTTGGCCCCTGATTGAGTGAGCTGGCTGGCAATTTCGGCTGCTTTGTAGGCAGCAATACTCCCCGTCACTCCCAGAACTATGGTTTTATTTCTAAGCATTACTGCTCCTTATTCATCTCATAAATAAGACGCAACCCGATCAAAGTCAAATCAAGATTTACCTTGTCAATCACGGCCGTTTCATTGGCGATGAGTTCCGCATAACCGCCGGTAGCTACCACCGTTGCCTTTTCCCCCAGTTCATCTCGGATACGAGCTACCATACCCTCAACAAGCCCGACATAACCAAAGATAATGCCCGACTGTATGGCAGCCACAGTGTTAGTCCCGATAACACGCTTGGGACGGGTCAATTCCACACGAGGTAGCTGTGCTGTTCTGGTGACCAGCGCCTCGGCGGCAGTGGCGATGCCGGTGGCGATAATACCGCCAACGTAGTCGCCTTCTCTGGAGACAATACCAAAGGTGGTGGCTGTCCCCAGGTCAACCACGATCACCGGGCCACCATAGAGATGGTGGGCAGCGGCGGCATCAACGATGCGGTCAGCGCCAACCTCTCTCGGGTTGTCCATGCGAATGCGCACGCCAGTCTTGACTCCGGCCCCCACTACCAACGGTGTGATATGAAAGTACCGTTGTGACAGGTCTTCAAAGGTAGTTGTTAGTGGGGGAACAACACTACACATGGCTATTTCTTTTATATCGGACGCAGAAAACCCTTGGTGATTTAGTATATTGAGCAAGAAGGTGGCATACTCATCTGCCATATGCTGAATACTCGTAGCCATACGCCGAGTAGTGCGGAGCCTCTCCCCTTCAAAAAACCCTATGGCAATGGTGGTGTTACCGATATCAATCGCCAGTAACATAGGTGTTTGGCTTTACCCTCCTAGCATTCTGGGCTGAGTATAGCACTACTATCTTATCCATGCCACTACGGAAACTTTGAAAAAATCGGCGTCAGGTAGAAGCATGATTTTCGCTACCTCCCCGATGCAGGCCTTCCATCCTCTTGACCATGGCCTGCCAGTGTGTGCCCGGCCAGTACACGCGATGGCAGGCGGGACATTGTGTATATCGACTCTGAGTTTCAAAAACGTGAGCGGGGACCAGATTCTTCACGTTTTCCTTATCCCGAGCCACTAATACTTCATTGCATTCCAGACAAAGTGAGAAGGGTCTGAAATGATAATCTAAAGCCAGAGTCTTCACCACTTCCTGTACCTGTAGTTTAGGGTCGTCCTGGTCAATGTGTACGGTTTTGAGTGAGCCATTTGTGACCAGACGTCTTTTCATAAACTGAGCATCTTTGGTCAGAATCACTCTGTTCTCGCCAAGAGCTATCTTGATCATCTGGGCATCGTCTTTTTGTCTGAGCAGGGTGGTATCATAGCCAATCATTCTCAACCATCGAGCCAATTTGCCAACGTTGTTATCTGCAATGAATTTGATTTCCATAGCTCGCAAGAACACAGGTAGCTGATTGTGCCGGACGGTCTAGAGGTATCTGCGATGGCGCATGTAGAAAAATATGCCTCCCGCTATGATTGCCATGAGAGCAAGCAAAATGCCCAAAGGCAGAAGACTTCCCGTGTGAACTCCACCAGGTAGCGGGAGATTCATGCCGTAAATGCTAGCTATCAAGGTAGGAGGTGCCAGAAGCCCCATAATGATGGTCAAAAGCCGCATTATCTCCTGAATTCGGTGTGAGGTTAGCCAATTGCTGGTGTCAGCAAGTCCATCTATGACCTCCTTGCAGTCCTCCAGCCCGCCCCAGATTTTGCGAATGTGGTCAGCAATATCGCCAAAATAGATTTCCTCCTCCTCCTTTAAGAAAGGATATTCCCCTTTCTCTAGTGTCTCGATTACCGCAATTTGGGGATGAATGACGCGGCGAAAGGAAATAAGGTCCCGGCGAATCAAGGAAATTTCGCGGACAGTCGCCGGAATGGGCCTGGTGAGGATAATATCCTCTATGTCATCAATGTTCTGAGTAACTTTGTCCAGTATAGGGAAGCAAGAGCCAACCAATCTATCCAGGATGTGATAGAGAAGAAATCCCGAGCTTCGCCCCAGGTAACTTTCGCGACTTTGCTTGTCAGTCTCGCATTCCTGGAAGAATTTAGCGAGTGGTTTGAGGTCGCCGGTACAATGGACGGTGACGACATAATTCTCACCAATGAAAATATCCGTCTCGCTGGGCCTGGTTATGCGATTCTCTTTGTCAAATACCGGAAAATGCAGCACTATGAACAAGTAATCCTTATACACATCAATTTTGGGACGCTGTATGCGGCTGAGGACATCGTCCAGATCAAGAGGATGAAAATGAAAACGCTGAGCCAAGAATGCGACTTCTTGCGAAGTAGGTTTCTCAATATAGAACCAGGTCAGTTTGCGTTCCGTGATCGAGCGGATATTCAGTCCTTCCTGTTCTATAGATGACATACTACTCCCTCTAAAGTGCAGTCCTTACCTATTTTAACACTAATTCTACAGGCAAAGTAGCTATTGCCCTTAATCCCTGAAATCAACCACATCAAATTTCCACGATTCAGTTTGTTGACAAAATACGGATTTTCCCATATCATCCTTTGGTCGCAAAATTCTGTAAGGAGGTTGGAAAATGCCAGTTAATATGATTGTCTGCTGTAAACAAGTGCCTGATCCTGAGGCACCACCTGCTGTATTCAAGGTAGTGAACAACAAAATGACCTTGCCACCAGAGGTGAAACCTGTAATTGGCCAATATGAGGAATTTGCCTTGGAGGCTGCCCTCAAAATCAAGGATACCGGGGGTGGCAAGATTACTGCAGTCAGCCTAGGCAACAACTTCGTTCGCGATGTGATTAAGAAATCGCTAGCCGTGGGGGCCGATGAACTCATCCTCCTGGAGGACAGCGCTTTTGAAGACGGCGATAGTTGGTCAACTGCCAACGCCTTGGCCGCAGCAATAAAGAAAATAGGGACATACGATGTCATCTTCTGCGGCAGGCAATCTTCTGACTGGGATGCGGGGCAGGTGGGTCTGGGCATTGCCGAGATTTTGGGAATCCCTGCTGTAACATTAGCTCGCAAGGTAGAGGTCAGCGATGGGAAAGCAAAGGTCGAGCGAGTCATTCCTGACGGCTATCAGGTTATTGAATTGACACTCCCTGCCTTAATTGTAGTGACCAGCGGGATAGGAGCACTTCGTTACGCCACATTGAAAGGAATCATGGCAGCAGCCAAAAAACAACCTGTCGTTTGGAAACCAGCCGATATCGGGCTCGAGCCCTCAAAACTCGGTGCTGCAGGAAGGCGCAGCAAATTAGATAAACTCTTCCAGCCAGTCAAGGAATCCAAGTGTGAAATGATCGAAGGAGAGACTGTCGCGGAAGCTGCTGCCAAACTGGCTGTTCGGCTCAGGGAAACCAAATTACTTTAGAGTTAAGGAGGAAACAATGGCTGAATACAAAGGTGTATTGGTTTGTGGTGAGCTTGCGGACGGGAAGTTGGCTTCCATTACCGGTGAATTGCTGGGATGTGGTAGGAAGCTGGCTGATGAGCTAAAGGAGAACTTATCCTGCCTGCTGGCCAGCGGTGCAGTTGGCGAAGCTTCTAAAGAGGCAATCGCCTTCGGAGCGGACAAGGTTTATACGGTAGAACACCCTGCCCTCAAAGAATACCAGGCTGATTCCTATTTGCAGGTGGCGGAGAAACTGGCCAAGGATGTTTCCCCTCGTGTGATACTCATAGGACAAACATCCATGGGTAGAGACCTGGCCCCTCGCCTTGCCTTCAGATTGGGTACCAGCGTGACAACAGACTGTCTCAATTTGAGCATAGACCCGGCGACGAAATTGCTGGTGCAAACGCGCCCCGTTTACGGCGGCAATGCTCAAGCTGTATTTACCAGCGAGTCTATGCCTCAGACGGCCACTGTCAGGGCCAAGGCGATGTCACCGTTGGAGCGTGATGCTTCAAGGAAAGGGGAGGTCATACCTGCCAAGATTGACATAGATACGTCCAAGGTACGGACAAAGATAGTGGAGACTGTTAAGGAAGAGGCAGTTGGCATTAAGCTTGAGGATGCCCCTGTGATTGTATCTGGAGGCAGGGGAATGGGCGGTCCTCAACCTTTCCAGACTATATTGAAGGAGCTAGCTGATTTGCTGCACGGTGCGGTCGGCGCCTCACGTCCTCCAGCTGATAATGGCTGGGTGTCAGAGGCACTGCATATCGGCCTCACTGGAAAAATTGTTGCTCCCGATATCTACATTGCTATAGCTATTTCCGGTGCCAGCCAGCACACGGCTGGATGCTCAGGTTCCAAGCACATTATAGCCATCAACAAAGACCCCGAGGCAAACATATTCAGGGAGGCGGAATTTGGAGTGGTTGGTAAATATGAAGAGGTGGTGCCAGCCTTCACTAGCAAGCTAAAGGAATTATTAGCTGGCTAAAACAGGCCGAAGCGGCAAATCTACTACCTGGCGCTAGGATAGCACGCAAGGTTCAGGCTGGCGACGGCCAGCTAACTCGCGGTCTTCTTCTCAGCGATTATTTTCTGACTGAGATGCGCGGGCACTTCTTCGTAGTGGTCAAATTCCATAACAAAGCTGCCTCGCCCTTGCGCCAGTGACCTTAGGTTCAGTGCATAACGAAGCAGCTCTGCGTAAGGTGCCTGAGCTTCAATAATATTGATGCCATTACCCGGATTCATTCCAAACACGCGTCCCCTCTTAGTATTAAGGTCACTCGTAATATCCCCCGTATAGGATTCAGGCACGGTTATAGTGAGCTTCATTATAGGCTCAACCAATACGGGCTGCCCCTGAGATAATCCCTTCTTCAAGGCTTGTGCTCCCGCAATCTTAAAAGCAATGTCTGAAGAATCTACCGGATGGAAGCTACCATCATAGAGGCTCACTCTCACATCAACTACAGGATAACCGGCCAGAACTCCTTCCTGCCTGGCCTCGTTGACCCCCTTCTCCACAGAGGGAATAAAGTTCTGGGGTATTGCCCCTCCGACAATCTTCTTAGCAAACTCAAATCCGCCACCCCGAGGCAAGGGCTCCAGCTCCAGCAAGACATGCCCGTATTGACCGTGTCCTCCAGTCTGCTTCTTATGTTTGTACTCTGCCTTGGCTGATGCTGTAATAGTCTCCTTGTAGGGAATCATTGGCAGATCCAACTTCACCTCTACTCCAAATTTGCGACGTATTTTCTCCCTGGTTATCTCCAGATGGTTATCACCAACTCCCGAAATAATAAACTCGTTAGTATCGGCCTCTCGACGCGTCTGGAGAGAAGGGTCTTCTTCACAAATCCTGGGAAGCACCGTGCTCATCTTGTCCAAATCGGTTTTAGCCTGAGGCTGGATTGCCATGCTGAAATTCGCCTTGGGAAATTCGATACCAGGGAGTATCACGGGATGCTCGCGAGCACACAAAGTATCCCCGGTGGTGGTTAAACTCAACTTAGCCACCGCTCCAATATCTCCGGCAGTGACCTGTGGCACTGTCTGTTGATTTTTGCCCAGCATGGTAAAAAGTTGGCCAATCCGCTCCATGCTATTCTTGTTGGCATTCCAAACCTGGGAATTACCGGACATAACGCCTGAATAAACCCGAAAATAACTGAGCTTTCCCACATATGGGTCGGCAGTGGTCTTAAATACAAGAACCGATAATGGTGACTCGGAATCAGGTTTGATCTCTTCTTCATTGCCGGTGGAAGCATCCTTAGCCACAATGGCGCCATTTTCTTCGGGCGAAGGCAGGTAGGAGCAAATACCATTGAGAATCTGCCGACTGCCAACGCCCTTCAAAGCAGACCCAGCGAAAACAGGCACCAGCCTGCCGGCGACGGTAGACTTCCTTATGGCAGCAAGAATCTCTTCGTTATTTATGGCTTCGCCTTCCAGATACTTGTTAATGAGTTTGTCGTCAACTTCCACAGCAGCCTCTATTAATTTCTCACGACTGCCCTCTGCCTGTTCCCGGAGCGAGGGGGGTATTTCAGCTTCTTGTGAGTCTGCGCCAATATAAGCTTTCATAGTCACCAAGTCTATTATGCCTTGGAAGTCCTTTTGCGAACCTATGGGTAATTGAACAGGCAGGCATTTTGGAGACAATTTAGACTGAGTTCCTTTCAAGGTGGAGAAGAAATCAGCGTTGTCACGATCCATCTTATTGACAAGTATCAGCCGGGGCAGATTTCCCTTTTCAGTGTCACTCCACATTTGCTCCGTGCCCACCTCCACACCCGAAGCAGCGCATATCACGATGATAGCTCCTTCGGTTACCCTCAATCCCGACCTTGCCTCACCAATAAAATCAGCGTATCCCGGTGTATCAATGATATTCAGTTTCATCCCCTGCCACTGAGCTGGCAGCAAGGATAGGTTGATGCCCATACGACGTTCGCCTTCGAGAGGGTCATAGTCTGAGGTAGTGGTGCCATCTGCAACGCTACCTAAACGCTGAATAGTGCCTGAAGTGAAGAGCATCAACTCGGCAAGTGAAGTTTTTCCGGCGCCCTGATGTGATAACAGGACAACA
>JAOUDT010000055.1 GCA_029859145.1 Dehalococcoidia bacterium | reverse complement strand
GCCTTCGTTGCCAGGATTCCCATCTCGTCCTAATGTGCAGCAGATAGAAATCACCTATGATTGCCAGGATGATTTCGCCTGCCTTTATCTTGAAAGAAGGAAATATCGCTCTCGATGGTGACTCTGCCGTGCCCGCATTATGATAATCGCCAAAACGCAAAATCAGTGAGGAAAACGGATGGCTAAATCAATAATCATTATCGGAGCCGGTATGGGCGGCCTAGCGGCCGGCATCTACGGCCAGATAAACGGATACGAAACGCAGATTTTTGAGATGCATACTAAGCCGGGCGGGCAGTGCACATCGTGGAAACGCAAGGACTACACTTTCGACCCCTGCATCCACCACTTCTTCGCCTGTGAACCGGGGTCCAGTATTAACCAGATGTGGCAAGAACTTGGTGCATTGCCACGTGAGCTGGTAAATATCGAAGAATGCACAGCCGTGGCCTCGCCGGACGGGAAAATGTTTGTTGACTACTACGATCTCGAGAGACTGAAGGAAACCTTACTCAAATTGTCTCCGGCAGACGCAAAGATGATCGAACAATATATCGGCGCTATCAAGGTATTTGCCAACGACAAAGTAGATAATGCCATAAACAGTGGCGCATTGTGGAAAATGATCCCGATCTTCCTTTGGAAGCCTTCGCTCCTGAACTGGATGAAAATGAATATGCGCACTTATGCCGAACGGTTCTCCGATCCGTTTCTCAGGAAAGCATTTGCTGAGCTCATATATTCAAATCCGGATGCTCCTCTCTTCTTTCATCTTCTGAGACATGCCGGCGGATTGAGCGGCGACATCCAGTGGCCGGTAGGTGGAGCGGGCGAATTTGCCAAATCTATTGAGAGGCGCTACTTGGCTCTGGA
The DNA here is from genome assembly GCA_029859145.1 of Dehalococcoidia bacterium. Lineage (GTDB taxonomy): Bacteria > Chloroflexota > Dehalococcoidia > GIF9 > AB-539-J10 > RBG-13-51-36. The sequence goes on along the minus strand of JAOUDT010000055.1, from coordinate 6,407 downwards.
AGGAAAGGTACATTATCGTAGCAGGGTGGAAAAAATATTGGTCGAAAACGATAGCGCGGTGGGTATTAGGCTCGCTGATGGAACCGAGTATAGAGCGGACATCATCATTTCGAACGCAGACGGGCGTAAGACTATACTCAACATGCTCGATGGCAAGTATATAAACGAGACAGTGCGTGGCTATTGCGCTCCCATTGCGGACGAGACCCCCTTCGCCGTTAATGTCTGTTTGGGGATTAATCGGGACCTGTCCGGCGAGCCTTCTTCACTGGTACTGCTGCTTGACCAGCCTGTGACCATAGCCAACCACCCATATGAGAACATAGAGGTGCAGGTATATGGTTTCGACAGGAGCATGGCTCCTGCGGGCAAAGGCACCATAAAAGTAGAGCTATGGGCAAGTTATTCCTACTGGAAACAACTTTACGATACCGATCGCGAAAAATACAAACTGGAAAAACAGAGGGTCGCCGAACAGGTCATCGAGATCCTTGAAAGTCACTTCCACGGCATAAAGAACCAGGTTGAGGTTATCGATGTCTATACTTTGATGACATGGGAGCGTTACATGGGGGGAACTCAGGGGTGGTTCAATTTGCCCAATCGGAAGCTTGATTTTAGTATGAAAGAAGATCCTTCGGACAGGAAATTCAAAACAACGCTGCCGGGGCTAGCCAACTTTTACTTCGTTGGGGTGTGGGCAAGCATGATGGGAGCTCTGGCCAGTAATGCCAACTCGGGAAAGGCAATCATACGGCGCATCTGCAAGAAAGATGGCAAGAGATTTAAAGGACAGCCATAGCTAGTTAGAATTTCTTCTTGACAGCCCGGCACAGGGGTTAAACACGTGACAAAACACTCAATCGAATTGTGGTGTCACATTCCATGTTCACGATCAACTATCGTTTTCCCTGCCACAAGACAGGGCGGTGACCTAGAAAGGGAGGTGCACCAATTTTCGTCCAGATATGAAAAAGCGCCAGCCATCAAAAGCTGGCGCTTCCAGTTTTTCCTGGTGGAGGCGGGGGAGAGTTGAACTCCCCGTCCAAAAGAAGGTTGCCAGAATATCCTACAGGCTTAGTCAGCTCCTTTTGTCTCGTCTAGCTCTCATCTGCTGACCGAATCCAGCCAGACCAGCCAATACTTCTTAGCCAACCCTTATCGGCATCAGGATTGGAGCGCCTCGATTTTTCTGAAACCTAATCCCAACCTTCGAGGAGAGCTCGGGTCAGATTGAACCGTTAAGCGTAAACAGGTTCCTCAGTTATGTTTTGCCACCTGTTTTATGAGGTTAGTGGCACCTCAGCCTGCAATTCTGTAGGCCTCCCCCTGTCGAACCCACGCGCCCCCGTATTTCAGCCTCCCCTTCCATCACCTCCTTCTACGCTTCATCGCCCGCTCCATCTCCCTGTCCGCGTCCCGACGGGCAATAGCTTCCTTCTTATCGTAGACTTTCTTTCCTTTGGCCACCCCCAGCTCCAGTTTAGCCACCCCATGTTTAATATACAGCTTGAGAGGCACCAAAGTCAAACCCTTCTGTATTACCTTGCCCGCCAGGCTGTTGATTTCCTTTCTGTGCAAAAGAAGCTTGCGCGGCCTGACCGGCTCATGGGTGTTATAGCTGGCAGCATCATAGGAAGCAATGTGGCTGTTATAGAGCCACAGCTCGCCATTTTCGGGCTTGGCATAGGCATCACTCAGATTTACCTTGCCTTCCCTGATGGACTTAATCTCAGAACCCTTGAGAACGATTCCTGCCTCAAGGGTCTCCTGAATATGATAGTTGTGGTAGGCTTTGCGATTAACGGTTATCATGCTGGAGCCTTTTGCCATATAGAAATTTTACCACCGAGATGTAGGGCGAGCAATTCAGGGGACACTTCCTCACAAGCCCATGCGAAACTATGAGATTGCTACGTCCCAACCAGTCGGGGCTCGCAGCGACAAAAGACGAAGAGCTAGCAGTGACGGTTTGCGTTGCTAGATGAGTGCAGTTACTGCTTCTTCTTTTCCAGTCCTTTTTCCTGGGCAAATGCCTTTGTATGCTTAGTTTTCTCGTCAGCTTTGGCGAGTAAGTAAATCATGCCACCAAGGCACACAAGGAAAATGCCAAGGCCAATAGGTGAGCCCCAAAAAAGCGCCAACCAAATATCCATTTCTCCTCCTTTAATCGACCATTGAGTTTTACTACCAGATTCTATGTGCAGACCTATAGTAAAGTCAAGAGAGGCAGCGCCAGAACATGTTCGGCACCAAGTTGAATCTGCTGGAGGGAGAGGCTGCTTGAAAATCATGAAGAGGAGCCATCATCAGGTCCTCTTTGGCCCAGGCTGCCGAAAGACATTTTGTTGTAGAATATCATCCACGATCTTATTTCTTGAGAAAGGAGCTGTGCCATGAGCCGTGCCGATAGAGTTTACCTATTCATAACAATCTTTCTGCTTATCGCCGCAATAGCCGGCGGCATCATGCTGGGCATGCAACGCAGCCGAAACCAACCTGTGGAGATCGTTCTATCTCAAACGGAGCCTCCAGAGCAAGCCGGCGAGCTTTACGTCGACGGCGCCGTGGCCAACCCCGGCATCTATCCCTGGCAAGATGATGATACCCTGCAGACGCTTCTTTCCGATGTCGGGGTTGAAGCCGAGGCTGACCTCAGCCGTATTGAGATTTATATTCCACGGGAAGGCGAAGAACAGTCTCCCCAGAAGATAGACATTAACCGCGCTGAGCCCTGGCTGCTTGAAGCCCTGCCCGGCATAGGTGAGACACTAGCTCAAAGAATTATAGATTATCGCGGTACAAACGGCCCCTTCAAGAGAATCGAAGACCTGCTCAAGGTCAGCGGGATTGGCTTGGCGACGTTCGAAAATATGAAGGACTTGATAACCGTTTCAGACTAGGGGGCTCTTATTCCTCGACGATATTAAGCAACGTTGCTATCTTTACCTGGTTCTTATGTCAAGTTCTGTATCAAGACCGTATCATCGTGAGAATCATCTTGAAACTCTTTACCGCCCGTAGAGCATGCGGTCTATTGGCTGGCATTATGACCATTTCACCGCCCTTTACGTGAATAGGTTTGCCAGAGATAACGATTTCTGTCTCACCTTCGATAAGATAGACCATAGCATCGAACGGCGCCGTATGCTCACTTAAGCCTTGTCCTTCGTCGAAGGCGAAAAAGGTAACTGTGCCCGCTTTCTTGTCAATTATCGTTCGACTCACCACAGAACCTTCTTGATAATCAGCCAAATCAATTAATCTAATGGCTTGGCCCACAAGCTTCTCTAATCTCTCTTGCTCCATTTCTTTCACCTCCGTTTCTCTGAACAATATTGCCTGACTCTTTCATAGTAACTGAACAGCCCTCTGCAAATCCACTTGTTCGGCTACATATTGCTGTCAAGCATCACCTCCTGTCCCGTTCCATTGGGCGACAACCTGGGGATGTTTTCAGAAGAGACCGTATTTTCTGAAACAAACTGCTAAAATCTATTGACACCGCGTAGCAGAAGCACTACACTGTGATTAAGCACGTATTCACAATAGCCTGGTAGATTGCTTTTCCCGCCAGTTATCATAACCGGGAAATAGAGACTGGCGGGGATGTGCTTTTATTGAGCAACATGGTCAACACTAGGACCTACATCAGACTTCTCAGGCACCTAGGCATTGCCTTGATATTTGCCCCCGAACCCTTTACCACGCCGTTCGGTGTGGCGTTTATACTTGTGGCGCGATATTTATCCAGAAGACACGAGGCCACCGTGAATAACCACCTCAGAGAAACCGTCCAGTACTACCTGGCCCGCACCAGTCATTTCAACGACTCCGTTGATGACGGAGCTGCTGCCACCGGCCGTGTAAAGCGCCGCGGCTTGAGTGAGGAGCGTCCTATTCTCGGGCAAATTACAGGTAGCCGTAGCTTTGAAGTCAACTCTTCAGTGCGTAAGGGTAGGCATGACATGCAGGAGGACACGGCAAAACAGACCGTGGACCCGCAGGGTGTCCCTGTGCGCTGCAAATATGGCGATAATCTCTCTGATACATTCACCGGAACACAAAAGGTGATTCATCACACGATAGATCTGGAGTGGCTTTCCCGTCGCTATGAAAGCACGAGTAGTGCTGTGGCTCATTCTGATTGGACTACAACCTCGGGCGGTCTGGAGGGAGTAACGCACCACTCCAACAACGGGCTACTTTCCCAGCATTGCGCGACAGGTAGTGTTGGGCAGGCGAGAGCAAAGTCCCATACCATAAACATAGCACGGCTTCGGCAACGCTATGGATCGGAGGCAAGCAACATGCGGGTCTACAGGGCCCTCCAAAATAACAACTGCTACTACGACATGTTATCTCGAAAGAATGTCATCGGGGGTTACTAGCACCCAACGGCCCCTGATGCGAACCATCGTGTCTGCAGGCTGAAGAAGGCCTGCATCAGAGGAGAGAAAATCGCTTTTGCCGTCAATCTGCCAGCGACCCTCTAGCCAGAAAGTCCCCTACCGAGCCAACCTTGTCGACTTGGTCAATCGTGGTTGAAGCATTGAATTGCTTATATTTCCTTGGCGGGAACGGCGTTCAAGGTTTCCACGAGGTAGCCTGTTTCAATTCCTACGGTGACCACAAAGTCCATGGCCTTCTTGAGATCGGGCGCTTCAAAAGCAACCACAGCGTCATACCGCCCAAAGGTAATATAGGCACCATGGATCGTGATTCCTCTGGGCGCTTTGAGTTTCTTCAAATAGGCGATAGCCTCTCTGCCCTTTCCTATGGGTGATAACAGACTTACGAAGAACATAGCCGACCTCCTTCGTTTTCCTATTGCCAACCTAAATTCACTGGCTGGGCCAGGTTCATTCTATTCCTTTGCCATCTGTAGGGCAACGATGAAACAGAATTCGCTCAAGATCGCCAATGAATGGGCCCTTATCTCATCGCTTCTTCGGGCCCTTCCGAAGGTATTCGGCGCCTTTCTTCCGCGCATTCTTTCCTGTCTTTTTAGCTGCTTTCTTCTGAGCCATCAGTCCCCCAGTAAACGCAATTCCCTTTGCGAGATTATAGCAGCCTGATAGACAACACACAAGAAACATAAAGTTTGAGGATAGTCTGAAGCTCTGTCTCCAAATCCGCTGACTGCACTTGCTGCTATTCGCCTTTAGTCTGAGCAAGCCTCACCCTGATTGCGTGGAGGTGCCCGTTGGGGTCCCGTGTAACCTCAAATTCCACTTTTTGCCCTTCTCTAAGGGAACCATAGTCCACCCCTTGAAGCTGGCTGCGGCCAAAAAAGAGGTCTTCTTCCCGGTCCGTCTTGATGAACCCAAAACCACGGTCTGCAATTAGCCGTTTTATAGTGCCCTTTTGCATGGAATGTCTCTCCAAATCCGCTTGCTGGGTTACTTCTTTCTTACGCAGGGGTGCTCTTCAACCTGGCCATGGCATTCTTTGATTTGTTCAGGACTACATTCGCCTGGCTTGCCCTTCAGCTTCTCCGGGTGTTCGCATACCTTTTTGCCTTTTGACTTGTTCATTGCCGTAACCTCCTTCATAAGACCCTCCAAATCCTCAATATGATTTCATTTTACCACCTAGAGCGGGGACATGGCTCTCAGCTGGCCAAATGCAATCTCACTCAAGAGAGAAGTACTCTTCAGTAGCGGGGTCGATGGCAAATTTTCTCTCGGCCTCCGCCATGGGGCTGTAACCAGGATAGCCATACTTCCCGGCAGTTAGCTCCAGGACGACAGCCTGCTCGCCTTTTAGAGTATAGTAAGTTATTTTCAGCCCTTCGAAATACACTTTGTAGCTAAAAGTGACCCTTGCGTCTACCATCGCGTTCCTTGAAGTCGGATTCTGCAGGGCTATGCCTCCGTATCTCGGGATTTCACACGTTGACTGCATTTCATAGACTCCCTGTCCCTGACAGTCCGGATAATGCTGGAAGCTTCTTCTCTCAATCAGACTGTCGAATTCGTCCCTGGATGGCAAAATGTAGATATTTACCGGCTCAGACGAGGAAACAGAGTAATCAATCTCCAGGCTTTCAATCTTGACCACCGAATCACCGAATGTGGCAGCCTCGATGGGAAAGACCCTGCCGTCGCCGCCATAGTAATAGACGTATCCGGCGCTTAACTCAAATGCTTCATCTATAGATGAGACCATATCGCGGTCCTCGACAAACTGTTCCTGCAAAGACTTGTTAATGTAGCTCCACAAATTGTCAGGATTGATACCAGACACCAGCGCGTAAGCATGGTTTTCTGTCAAGACCAGATATGTCCTTATTCCTATATTCTCCAGCAAGGAACAAGCTAGAATTGCCAGGTCTTCGCAGTCGCCACCGTTAGAGTCCAGAGTCTCAAATGGCGACTGGATAGACTCCGCATCCTCAGGGTCAG
>JAOUDT010000054.1 GCA_029859145.1 Dehalococcoidia bacterium | reverse complement strand
TGACTCAGATCCTGCGGACGGCAAAATGGAGAACCCGATGAACAGTTGCTACCGGCATTCTACATCATGATAGCGGTGGAATTCGTCGATGAAAATACTCATATAATGTGTCACTATGGCTTTGAGTTCCTGAAAAGAATGAGCTATTATTTTACAGAAGACGAGGCGTAAGAAGGAAACCTTGGAGAATGTTTCATGAAAGGGATCATTAGCACATCAATGGAGTTTTAGCTGTGCCGCTGATGGCCGAGGGCGGTAAATATACACCAGCTTGACCTGAATTTGGAAAACGTGAGGCGAAGAAAGCCCAAAAGGAGGAATAATGGCACGCGCTAAGAAACAGGTTTGCTCCAAGCCAACGTACGGCGTAAAGGTCGAAAGGAATGTCTATGTTCCAGCTCGTGATGGAGTGCGGCTGGCGGTTGATATTTACCGCCCGGACGCACCCGGCAAGTTCCCGGCCTTGCTTGCTTTGTCTCCCTACGGCAAGGACGTACAAACATTTGACACGCCTCCGCAACCGTTCGGAAAATCGGTTTTTGAAGCATCGATAGAAGCTGGCAACCCCGACTTTTACGTGCCCCGGGGCTACATTTACGTGATAGGAGACTTGAGAGGCACAGGCTACTCTGAGGGTGAATATGAAGGCCTCTTTTCTAGCAAGGAAGGAGAAGACGGTGCCGATATTGTAGAGTGGTTGGCGCGGCAGTCCTGGTGCAATGGCAAAATCGGGATGGCGGGTATCTGCTATTTTGCCACAATCCAGCTTTTTGTGGCCGCCGAACAGCCGCCACATCTGAAAGCAATCTGTCCCTGGGAGATATTTGCCGACGACCTATATAACCACGGTTTGTACGAAGGCGGAGTTCTGAATATATTTCTCTACGGCCTGTACACCGGCACGTATCCCGCACGGTGCGGTTATGCCCCCAAGAATGTTGTATCCGCTATGATAAAGAACACACCTCCCCAAAAGCTGGAACGGCTGGTAGAGAAAGCCCTGAGTAATCCGGATTTAAGACAATACCCTTACCTCTATCACTTGCTCAAGTATCCGGAGAAAAATCCTATCCTGTTCGACTTCATGCTGAATCCCCTTGATGGGCCATATTACCGGGAGAGGTCAGTCTGCAACAGGGTTAGCAAGATAAAAGTTCCCGCTTATGTGGGAGGGCCTCTATTCAGCTTCTTCTCCCAACCACAGATTAATATCTATAACACGCTGAAAGTCCCCAAGAAATTCTTACTGTATTCTAATATGGGGACCCGCCCGTGGAAGGCGCAACACGAAGAGGTCTTGCGATGGTACGATTACTGGCTCAAGGGTATCGATACGGGTATAATGGATGAGCCACCGGTAAGATACTATACTGCGGTGGACAACAAATGGTCCAAGGCCAACGCGTGGCCAATTGAAAGTACTGTCTGGACGAAGTTCTATCTCAACAGCCTGGAGAGTCTGTCACCGGAGCCGGATTATTACAACGATGTTCCAGATTGTTTTATCCAGCAGCCCCTTTATGTATCGGAGGAAAGAGCCCGTGTTACGTATCTGACTCCGCCCCTGGCCGAAGACCTGCAGGTAACCGGCCCCCCGAGGATAAGCTTTTACGCTGCCATAGATGCAGACGACACAAACTTCAGAATAGACGTAAGAGACGAACCTTCGGATGACAGCAGCATACTACCGTTGTCTGTGGGCTGGCTCAAAGCCTCTTTCAAGGCCCTCGATAAGAAGAAGACAACGCCCTGGGAAATCGCACACGACTTTACAAAATCAGTTCCCGTGAAACCCGGGGAGATAAACGAATACGTCGCTCAGCTGCGCCCGATTTCATACACGTTTAAGGCAGGCCACCGCATCAAGTTGGAGATATCTAGCATCGATATCCCTACCGACCCCGAAACATATGATGTAATGTGGCACGTCTGCAACAGCAAACCGACACTCCATAAAATCTACCGCGATGGTAAACATCCTTCCCACTTGCTGTTGCCAGTCATTCCAAAAGAGTAGTCTATCGCCGGCGCTGGTACTGCAATTTATCCTGCAAAAGGGTATTCTCGGTGCCAGTGCTGTCTTTTCAGATAAAACACACGGTCTAAGGTTGTATCCAAAACAATTTGGGAATGTTGGGTTGTGACCATGCTACATTAAACACGCACTGTGAACGGCAAGAGTTCTCAATCATTGTGTCCCCGCAATGCCGATTGACTCCCGTCCCTCATCGGCTGCTCTTCATCAACCCGCTTTTAGGCTGTCAAACTCGGACTTGAAGCGCTGATGTGCCAGGGCGGCGCTATGAGAGCTCACTTAGAAAGTAACTTGCGCTTAAGATACTGTAGGCCGCGGAGAGCGTGAACTGCTAATGTGGCCGTGACAAACCGGGGTATCAATAACCACAAAGGATTTACTCCCAAGGCCAGGAATAGGGCAGGTTCTTCGACTATACTGTGATTGACGCCAATAGAAATCTGAAGATGTTCGAGTTCTTCCTTTGTTAAATTTTCCTTCTTGGCTTCTTCCATAATAACGGCGCTCCCATATAGCAGGCCAAAACCAGCGCCCGTTACCCACATCGTTGCTGCTCGATCGGACAGTCCAAGGATTTTCATCAACGGCCTGAAAAACCTAACCAAATATTTGATCCATCCTAAAGATTCCAACGCATGGAGCGCCATCATAACCAGCATGATGATTATGAGAATCCTGCCAATTAAACGCAGTGTGTCAATAGCCCAGGTCTTCAGGATCTCAATAAACGGAGTCTGAGTCGCAAGGCTGACTGGCAAACTGACGCTCTGGCTAGTATTAGCGAAAAACTGGGAGACGACGAACACACACAAGATAGCTGCGCCAATACGAACCAAGGTTGCTTTGATGAAATTCAACCCCGATCTATGTTGAACTATGCCTTCGACAATGAGCATGTGAGCAGTGGTCATGAACAAGGCGATCAAGATGATTTGCGCAATGGTAAACGGAAGTACCACCATAATGGCAATCCCCGCGTAAAAGCTTACCGTCATCGCCACGATAATAGGCAACGCCGCTGCAGCAGGCAGATTGATCACGTTCATTAGCGGATGTAGCAAGAAATCCAGTTGACTCAGCCAACCGGTCCACTGGAGAAGAACCGCAACAAAGGACACAGGAATGATGATCTTGCATATCCAGACAAAACTACCCCACCCTTTTCTTATTCCTGCGCGGAGGCCTATTTTCAGTTGAGCCCGCAATTCAGACATCTTGTCAAAAAGAGTCACCCAGCAGTCTTTGCAGATCCGTGTTTCTGACCTTGAAACCAAGATTCCGGAACCATAGTTTCATCGCGTCCAGGGCCGCGCGTTCTGGACTCCCCTTGGTCTCGGAACTGGCGACATTCAGCCCTCTGGCTGCGCTGGCATAGAAGCCGAATTTTAGCCCCTACTCAAGCTTATGTCTACTCTTCGGCTTCTCGGAGACGACATCTGGATCAGCACGGAACATGGTAATTAGCACTGCCCAAACTCTTGCTCAAAGAAAAAGCGAGGAGTTGCCCTCGCCCTTGGCCTTCGCCTCTGAAACAACACGTCGGGCTTTCCTCCCCCAAGCTGCACGTGGGGATGTCTAACCTTCACATGCTGCCCAGAATCATCGCGAGGCAAATGAGAGATCCCATACCCATCATACACACAAGGGTCAAAACGTAGGCCAGCCTCGGGCCGGGACGGGCTACGAAAAGCCCCGCGCAGGCCAAACCCACGCCGACAAAAGCCAGATCCAGGTACAGATAGATTGCGCTGAATTCGCCCGTAAAGTACGCAGCCAGGCTCAGAGCATACGCAACGAGCAAGCAGATAGCTGTAAACTGTGCAGTCCGCTTTAATCCATAGCGCTTCGGCAGAGTCTGCACGCGAGTAACCTTATCCTGTGGGAAATCACGGATATCTATCATCCCTCGCCCTCCAAACATGGCGAAAAAGAACATCCCGGCCAGAAGCCCTAATCCTAGGCTCAGTCGGCCCGTCACGCCTCCCATAATCGCATATAGGCCTTGCAGCAAGCCCAGAGTAAATGCACGAACTAGAGGACGCTCAAAAAGGTGCAGTGCCAAGCCCGTGACGACAGCTAAAATTATGCCCCATGGCAGCAAAGCCCACGGAGCAATCAGAAGCGTCACAACGAAGCTAATGGCGATGAAAGATACTGAGAAGGCGAGCCCTGTCGTTGGAGGCAAGGAGCCATCCGCCAGAGGATTGTGACGCATCTCAGCCCGAGGTCCCTCTGAATCCAAGTCACGATCGGCATAGAAGTCCAGAGAGAAGCCACCCACAGCCAGACACCAACCTGCCAAGGCCATCAATAGTGTCTTTGTCGTCCCGGCATCGGCAGCGAAGGCTGTCGCGCCAGTAATCATAGCCACCATTACGGTCCGATTAAGACGCAGCAGCCAGAAGAAGGCCAGCGGTTTGGAAAATTGCGCTTTACGTTCAGTCACATCGCTTCCCTCAAGGCAATGGCAAGGCAGCACCACGTAGAGCAGCCTCACAAGTGAGTACAAGCACGGATGATTTGCAGGTGTTGCTCTCAGCTTTCAGACCAGCAATTGCACAACCCGCTGTACTGTTCACTTCACGGGATTATCGCCACTGGACAACTATGGATTCCCTTCGGAACAGACGAACCGCGGCCCGCAACGTTACAAAATCCGCGATGCCAATTGCCAGCGCCAGCAAAAGAATCAGCAAAGGCGTGAACCACACAACCCCGGTGATCTGAATGCCAATGAGGGCAAACACGGGCAAGATGATGAGGAGAGCTGTGTTCTGCGCTCCCCGGGGGTCTTTCGCCCGTGCAGAACCAGCAACCCCAAGCATGAAGCTCAGAATCGCCACCGCAGGGGTGAGGAGGAACAGGGTAAGAAACCATCTGGCAGTGACCACGTATCCGATTAGGTGTCCCCAGCCCAGCGCCAATGCTACCAGCAAGAAGACCCCGCCCGATAGCCAGGTCATCAGCAATGCCGGTATTGCCCCCGCCAGCGCCTTACCCAATAGGAGCTCCCAGGTTTTGACGGGTGTCGCCAGGAGAGCTTCCAGACTACCAGATAGCTTCTCGTCAACAATGCTGAAGGTCGCCACACTGATTGCAATCATGGTCGGGATCAGCAGCAAGAAGAAATTGAATTGACTGAGCAGGAGCACAAGAAGCTGTTCCTGACCTGGCAGCTGAATTACCCCGGGCATCGCCTCGACAAGTTTTTGCAGGGCAGTCTGGAACACTGAAGCGGCCAGCATACTCTCCCCGGCGAATCTGAAGGCCAGCCAGATATAGAGTATGCCCTGCCCTACAACCAGAAACGGAAGAAGAGTTACGACCAAAGCGCTGTTGAGGTCGGTAAACAGTAGTACCCACTCCTTCAGTAGAATGGTCCGAATGCGCCTACGACTCATTTCCACTCTCCTCACGGATCAGTTTCAAATAGACGTCTTCAAGCGGATACTGTTTTTCAGAAACGCCAATCACTCTGCCTCCTGCTTCCACAATTGCCTTCACCAGCTCAGGGCGGTTGCGCTCCAGGTCGGTCAGTTCCAAGATAAGCTGACTTCCTTCCCCGCGGGCTTCCTGGACAAACGGGAGACTCTTTACCACCTCCATCACTTTTGCATCTGAAGCTTCTAGCTGCACTATTATCTGGCGGCGGAAGAAGCGCCGGCGCAGTTGCTCCGGGGTATCCAGAGCCAGAAGTCTGGTATGAATCACAGCAATACGGCTGCAGAGCATTTCCGCCTCATTAAGATTATGGGTAGAGAGAAAGACAGTGCGTCCTTCTTCACGCAGGGTGCGAATCAGTTGACGCACTTCTCCTGCTGCTTCGGGGTCCAGTCCAGCAGTGGGTTCATCCAGAAATAACACCTTCGGCTCATGCACCAGAGCCCGGGCCAGCGCCAGCCTTTGCTTCATTCCCTTTGAGAATGTGCCCGCTTTACTATCGCGTCGCTCCCACAGTCCCATGAGTTTGAGGTATTTCTCTACCTGAGACTGCGACTCAACGGATGGATAGAAACTGGCAAAATACTGCAAATTGCGCCTTGCGCTAAGCCGATCATACAAACCGGGCGTCTGTGTAAGCATGCCAACCATCTCATGCAGTTGCTCCATGTCCCGGTCAGTTCTATGACCCGCTACGATGGCATAACCCTCCGTAGGTGCAATCATGCCAGCCAGCATTCGAATCGTGGTCGTTTTCCCTGCTCCGTTGGGACCCAGAAAGCCTAGCACCTCTCCAGCTTCGACTGCCAGGGTCACGTCTTCGACTGCAATGGTCTTGCCAAAGTTTCGAGAGAGGCCAAAAGTCTCGATTACTGCCATGAAATGCTGAGTATACCAGCCCCTCGAATGGGTGTAAACAGAGATGTTTGAAAGCGCTTCTTTCAGTTTTCAGAGTACGGAATTGGGCAGATATCTACTTTGTCCAATACCCCACAGGATCTAAGGCAACAAAACGAATGACTGTAGGACCCACTGCATATCCACTTCTTCTGTACTTTATCCCCCAAGAGATCTTGGTTGGTTGCTCCTGCGGACGCTTAGCCATCCCATCCCTTGTCCACCCATCACCAAGCCCAGTTCGCCACCAGAGCATTTTGGCGCGTCCCAGCATTCTTAATCCTCTAACCTTCCACCACCGCCTCAGCTTGGAATCACGGAGCGTGATGCGGAATGTCAATATTAGGTTTCTAAATCACCACTCAACTGCGGAAGCTAGGCTTCCGCTTATCTACAAAAGCTTGTACCCCTTCTTTTCCATCTGGGTGTTCAGCACAGCTGGAAAGCCCGACCCGCTCTCGCTCGATATGTGTTTCAAAGGAAGTATTAAATGAATCTGTAAGTAGCTGTTTGGACCATCTGAAGGAGCTAAGCGAGCCTTTGCTCAATTTGTGAGCCATATTGATGGCTTCCTCCAGAGAATGCCCATCATCTACAACTCTGGTTACCAGTCCCCAGCCTAATGCCTGCTCAGAGGAGATAGGAGCATCAAATCCAGCTATCTCCAAAGCATGCGCCAGCCCTACAATTCTCGGAAGCATGAAGGTGCCTCCACCGTCGATGCAAAGCCCGTTTGATGTATAGGCTTGCCTCAGAGTCGCAGACCGCGCCATAACACGAAAATCACAAGCCAGCGCCAACGAGAATCCACCACCAGCCGCCAACCCGTTAATAGCTGCTATAACCGGTTTAGTCATCCGACGAATCTCCAGTATTGCCTGATGAAAACTCGCCGACAACTTGTGAAAGGCAGCAGACGAACCT
>JAOUDT010000053.1 GCA_029859145.1 Dehalococcoidia bacterium | reverse complement strand
GGGAAGTGGCTACGGGGAATGCACGGGCCATCAACTACCTCTTTCCCCCCATAGTGCGGATGAGCAATACCTTTATCCAGCCAGGAAACACTTCGTTTGAGCGGATGCTCGGAGACATTGAGGAAGGAGTCTATGTCAAGGATTGGTATGGCGGGACGACCAGCCTGGAGATGTTTACCTTCTCGGCCGGGGAAGCTCACATGATTCGCCGGGGGAGATTGGCGGAGCTATTGCGCCCCGTGGTGCTGACGGGTAATGTTTTTACTACCTTGCAGAACATAGATGCCATAGGCGATGATCTGGAGATGAATCAGGGCGGTGGCTGTGGCAAGGGAGGGCAATCCCCGTTGCCTGTTTCTGACGGGAGCCCACATATCAGGATTCGTCATTGTGTAGTGGGAGGAAGATAGCTAACAAAGCTCAGATCCCAAATGCCAGATCCCAAACACAATGATGCGGCTGCCGGAGATAAGAGAGTAGAAACAGAAATGCAGAATGACAAAGCAAGACTCGAAGAGGTTCTGTGCTCTGCTCGGAAGGTGGCTGAGCAAGCTGAGGTTTTTTCGGCTTCTGCCCGGGCAACGACGGTGCAGTTTGAAGCCAACGAGTTAAAGCAGGTCCAGAGCAGAGAGAGCAGCAGTACTGCCTTGCGAATCTTCAGGGAAGGCAAGATTGGCTTTGCCATTACCAGTGGAGGTGGCGACTGGGAAGCTTTGGTTGACATGGCTGTGGAGACTTCTCAATTTGGCAGTCCCGCCAATTTTCAGTTTCCTTCCTCTCGTGACTATTCAAAAGTGCGTATCTTCGACCCTAAGGTGGAGAAGATAGCTATGGAGAGGATAATTGAGATCGGGAAAGAGCTTGTAGCCAAGGTTAGGGGGCATACCCCTGACGTCCTGTGCGACGTTCAAATAACTAAAGGGACAAGCTCGGTCTCCCTGATTAATTCCCAAGGCGGTGGGGGAGGCTATGACAAGAGCTTTTTCAGTCTAAGCCTGGAAGGCATTCTTGTCCGGGACACGGATATACTCTGGGTGCAAGATAGTGAAAGCTCATGTCGATCCGACCTTGTTGGGATTCCTGAGCTGACCGATAGGGTGGTATGGCAACTGGAAATGGCTAGGAAGAAGGCCACAGTAGTCACTAAGCTGCTGCCGGTAATTTTCACGCCTCATGGAGTAGCTAGTGCTTTGCTGGGCCCTCTAGTGCTGGCGTTCAACGGCAAAGCAGTTTTCGAGGGGGCTTCGCCCCTGAAAGACAAACTAGAGGAGCAGGTTTTTGACAAAAAACTGAGCTTGTGGGATGATGCTACGGTAGCTTACGGCGTGGGTAGTTATCCTTTTGATGATGAGGGGGTGTCCGGCCAGCACCTGCCGCTTGTCGCCAATGGAGTAGTGACGAGTTTTCTTTATGATTTGCAGACGGCAGCTTTAACTGGCAAGAAGAGCACCGGTAACGGCAGGCGGGCAGGTGGCGGTTTCCCCAGCCCAGCTATAAGCTCTCTTGTCCTAAAGAAAGGAGAAGTGCCTTTCCAGGCGATGGTAAAAGACATGAAAGAAGGATTAATTGTGGAGGCAGTCATCGGTGCCGAGCAGGGTAATATTCTGGGTGGTGATTTCGGGGGCAACGTTTTGCTGGGATACAAGGTAGAGGATGGTGAGATAGTGGGGAGGGTCAAGGATACTATGATTGCCGGCAACGTATATCAAGTGTTGAAAGAGCTTCCGGGCATAGGGGAAGAGACAAGATGGGTGGGTGGGACCTTGCAGACTCCGCCTTTATATTGCTCTGGCGTATCGGTGACGGCCAAGGGAAACTAGGATGGATACGAGAGAAC
Organism: Dehalococcoidia bacterium; assembly: GCA_029859145.1. GTDB lineage: Bacteria > Chloroflexota > Dehalococcoidia > GIF9 > AB-539-J10 > RBG-13-51-36. The sequence goes on along the minus strand of JAOUDT010000053.1, from coordinate 5,461 downwards.
TAATAAAGCTTCATAGGCACCCGCGCCCAAGGACTTGTTCTATGCTTGCCTCTTGGCCAGGCATTGGCGACGTTTCCTTGACCGCGGCGAAATATATTGTAGAGAAGCTGAATGCTGCAGAAATAGGGGAGATTGAACCTGTGAACTTCTTTGAACCGGTGGGTGTCACGGTCAAAGAGAACGTAGTTGAAAGCCCTCGTTTCCCCGAGAGCAATTTTTATTACTGGCAGTATCCCAAAGCCAGCAAAGGCCTGCTGATTTTCATCGGAGAAGAGCAGCCAGCGTTCAAAGGATATGAGCTGGTTAACTGCGTTCTGGACGTGGCGCAAAGGTTTAGAGTGTCAAGGGTATATAGTTGTGCCGCTGCGGTAACACGTATCCACCATAGTGAAGAGATGAAGGTCTGGGGAGCGGCTACAGATCCGAACTTGGTTGACGAGCTAAGCAAACACAATGTGATTCTTAGAGGAAACCTGCGCATCGCTGGTTTGAACGGATTAATACTGGGAATGGCCAAGGAAAGGGGGATGGAGGGCATTTGCCTACTGGGCGAAGTGCCATCGTATGCCACGCAAATTGCAAATCCCAAAGCCTCCCTGGCTGTGCTCGGTATCCTGGCCAAAATGCTAGGAATTACAATTGACCTGGCTGAACTTGGTCATCTGGCTGAGCGAGTGGACGAGGAAATGGATAGGATAGCAAAGAAAGTCACGGCTGAATTTATCGACCAATTCACCGAGCCCATTTGGGAGCAGGACGAGGAAGAAGAGTGAGCAGTTGAGAAATCCTGGTCTAGGAACAGTCCACATTGACCGACCAAGGTAGATATGCTACCATCGAATCAAAACGGCCCACGAAAAGTCGCAAGACTTTTTGGGGTTAAGTTAGATGTCAGCTTTAGCTCGACTTTATGAGGAAATCAGAGCTTGTCAGGAGTGTGATCTAGCTAAATATCGCACTAAAGTGGTACCTGGTGAGGGAGCGGAGGACGCGGACCTACTTTTTATCGGTGAAGCTCCGGGCTGGCACGAAGACCAGCAAGGGCGCCCTTTCGTCGGGCCAGCAGGACAGTTTCTGGACCAACTGTTAGCCTCAATTGGTCTACGGCGGGAAGAAGTCTATATCGCCAATGTGATTAAGTGCCGTCCGCCCCAAAACCGTGAACCACTACCAGTGGAAATAGATAGTTGTCGCAAATGGCTTGACCGTCAAATAGAGGCAATTCAGCCCCAAATGGTTGTCACTTTGGGACGCTACTCTCTAGCGCGGTATTTTCCCAACGACAGCATAGGAAAGGTTCATGGAAAGCCGCGTAAGCTGGGAGACGTTATTTACTACCCTATGTATCATCCGGCAGCAGCTCTCCATCAAGGCTCTCTACGACGGACTATTGAATCGGATATGACCAAAATTCCGCAGATACTAGCTCAAGGCAGAGACCTGCCTGAAGACACGGTTGAATGTCAACAACTAAGCTTGTTCTAGGGCAACGTCCTGTATGAAAGGAAAGAACCATGCCAACGCATAGACTAAGAGTCATCCCCATAGGCGGACTGGGTGAAATTGGCAAGAACATGATGGCGCTGGAATATGGCAGTGACATCGTGGTCATCGATGCTGGACTTATGTTCCCCAGTGAAGAGATGCTGGGAGTTGACCTGCTTATCCCGGACATTAGCTATCTTTTGGCCAGACAAAAGAGTGTCAGGGGTATAGTGATTACTCACGGGCACGAAGACCACATTGGGGCGCTGCCTTACATTTTGTCTCGCATCACCCCTCCCGTTTATGCTACGAAGTTCACCCGCGAGCTGATTCTAGTGGAACTCAAGCAACGAGGAGTGAAAACCAGCGCAAAATTGAATATGGTCAGCCCGGGGAGCAGGATTACACTGGGTAGGTTCACCATAGAGTTTTTCTCTGTTTGCCACAGTATTCCTGATTCTGTGGGGTTGGTGATTCACACCCCCTTGGGAACTGTAGTTCACAGTGGTGATTTCAAGATTGACTATACCCCGGCTATTAGGGAGGCTACCAACTTTAATCAATTGGCTTCACTGGGGGCAAAGGGCGTTTTTCTTCTTCTTTCCGACTCCACCTATGCTGAGCTTCCCGGGTATACTCCCTCCGAGAAGGTGGTCAGCGATACTCTGGACAGGATTGTGAGCGAGGCAAAGGGGCGTGTAATCATAACCACATTCGCCTCTCTCATCTCCCGCATGCAGCAAGTGTTTGACGTTGCCGCTAAACACGGTCGACGTGTGTTCATCATCGGGCGGAGCATGAAGGAGATAGTGAGCATGGCATTGAAAACAGGCTATCTCAGTGCCTCCCCTGGCATTATTTGTCGCTTGGACGAACTTAAGACCTTGCCTCACAATCGAGTCATTGTGTTGAGCACGGGAAGTCAGGGTGAGCCCACCTCTGCCTTGGTGCGCATGGCTAATCGTGACCCCAGTAGCAAAGTTCAGATAATCCCTGGCGACACTGTGGTGATGTCGGCAACTCCTATTCCTGGCAATGAGACGTTGGTGAGTAAGACTACAGACAGCCTTTTCCGTCAAGGTGCCAATGTAATCTATGACAAGCTGGCTCAAGTTCATGTCCACGGGCATGGTAGCCAAGAGGAGTTGAAGCTTTTGCTCAGTTTGGTAAAGCCTAAATTCTTTGTTCCCGTTCATGGAGAGTATCGACATTTAAGTTTGCATGCCAGCTTAGCTCGGAGCATGGGTGTACCCAAAGACAACGTTTTTGTCCTTGAGAACGGGGATATTCTTGAACTCGGGCAAGATTCAGGAAAAGTGGTTGCCCGAACTCGTGTCGGAGTTATCTATGTCAGCGGCCTGATAGCAGGTGAACTGGATAACGGTGTGCTTCGGGACCGCAAGTTACTTTCGCGGGACGGCGTCGTCGTGGTGACCGTTGCCGTTGACGCTGAAAGTGGCAAGCTAGCTGAGAAGCCACGCATCATAACGCGAGGCTTTATTGACTCCGGAGAGGAACGGAATTTGATTGAGAAAGGTCGAGATGTGGTGCTAGCTGCTTTAGACCATGATAAAAGACGCTTAAGCGAACCAAACTTCGTTGATGCCAGGGTGAAGGATTGTCTGAGCAGATTCTTTTACGAACAAATTCATCGTCATCCTGTCATCATTCCCGTGGTTGTGGGGGTAGGAGGGAAGAATCCAGAAGTCAGAAGCCAGTAATCGGCAGGGAGTGGACTGCTGACCAATATTCTTTGAGGGCATTAGTCCGTGTCTAAGGCAAGAAGCGGGTCTAGGTCGGGGCGGAAGGCAAAGGAAAGCCGACCGGCATGGAAGCGATTCTTCGGATTCGTCGCTTCACCGGTGGTACGAAAGCTTATCGTAGTTGTCATAATAGTAGTCTTGCTATACGTGTTATGGGACCGCATGCTCGCATTGTTTGGCTACGGACTGATAATAATAGCCGTGGCTTTGGGCTTGCTCGTCTGGATGGCATGGCGGCGGCAGTTCGCTGCTGTGAAGCGGAGGTGGAATTGGATTCTGGGAGGCATCAGCCTTGCTTTGGCTGTCTGGGGAATCCTTGCTTTCTTCCCAGGGAAAGATATTTTGAAAGATGCCACACTGGGAGGCAGTATTGGGCAGAGCATAATAATGCATTCTCCCGACGAAGTTGGAGGACTCCTAGTAGCCGGGCTCGTGCTTCTGGGCGTTATTCTTGTCATTCCCGGGAATTGTTGGAGCGCTGCCAAGGATGGCTGGCGTCTGCTGACCCGAGGTTTTCGACGCGCTTCTAATTTCATCTCCCGCACCCGCGCTCCTGCTACGGCTACTGCTCTCGAAGCTGCTTCCGCTGAAGTGGGGGCAGTTGACGAAGTGGAGACAAAGAGCACTCAACGCCGTGAGCGTTCGGCTCCTCCCGTGTGGAAATCAGAACACGAACCAATTCTCACCCCCGGAGGATGGCATCTTCCACCGATTGATATCCTGGACAAGCCAGCCGAGGTGAAATTGGACAAAGATGCCATTGACCAGCGAGCCAGGTTGATAGAAGAAGCTCTGGCGAGCTACGGTGTAGAAGGCAAGGTTGTGCAGATAAACATAGGTCCGACCGTGACACAGTTTGGCGTTGAGCCTGGCTGGGACAAGAAATACAGAGAGGTGAGAGAAAAAGGGAGGAATGGTAGCTACGAAACGAAAGTGGAGGAAGTATCCAGAACCAGGGTAAGGGTCGACCGGATTACCTCTTTGGCTAACGATTTGGCTCTAGCCCTGGCTGCACCCAGCATAAGGATTGAGGCTCCCGTGCCCGGGGCACCGGTGGTGGGCATTGAGGTCCCTAACACTGTATTTGGCTCAGTTGCACTGCGCGCTGCCATAGAGAGCGCTGCTTTTCAGAAGATCAAAGCCCGCTCCAAGCTGACTATTGCTTTGGGCAAAGGTGCTGGTGGTGAGGCGATAGCAGCCGACCTGACTAGGATGCCACATTTGCTTATCGCTGGAGCTACCGGTAGCGGCAAGACTGTCTGTCTTAATTCTATTATCTGTTGCTTGCTTTTGCATAATAGCCCCGATGACGTTCGGTTCATCATGATTGACCCCAAGAGGGTGGAGTTGGTGACTTTCAATGGGGTGTCCCAGCTGCTTGCCCCTGTCGTTGTGGATACTGATAAGGCGATAAAGGCTTTAAGATGGCTTAACCAAGAGATGGACAGTAGATATCGTCAGTTTGCCAAGGCAGGAGCACGCAATATCGAGGGTTATAACAAGGACCGTGCACCCGGAGAGTCGTTGCCATATTTGGTGCTCCTCATTGACGAGCTGGCTGATTTGATGATGACAGCTTCCGATGAGGTAGAACAAACGCTTTGTCGCTTAGCTCAATTGGCTCGGGCGACAGGCATTCATCTCGTCGTGGCTACACAACGCCCTTCAGTAGACGTGGTTACCGGGCTCATTAAAGCTAACTTTCCTACCCGCATTAGTTTTGCAGTCACTTCTCAGGTGGATTCCCGCACTATACTTGACATGGTAGGTGCTGAGAAACTACTGGGCAGAGGAGATATGTTGTACATGCCTACTGAAGCCAGCAAACCCAAACGTCTGCAAGGAAGCTTTGTTTCCGATGCTGAGATTGAGAGACTGGTTTATTTCTGGGGAAACCAGCAACAGATCAAGGTGAGCTCTGTTGACTTTGACGAGGTGGCTGAGCGTTCGGCAGGTGCACTCCGGACTGTCGGGGCTCCTCCCGACCCTCTCCTAGAGGAAGCAAAGCGCCTGGCACAAGAGTATAGACATATCTCTACCTCTTTCCTACAGCGCCGCCTTCGTATCGGTTATCCTAGGGCTGCCCGCCTTATGGAAGAATTGCAGCAGGCAGGTCTAGCGGAGGAGATTCCGCCCGAAACGGAGAAATCCTAATCTCTGAATCCCGAACAAATCCAGGATTCGAAATTCAAATACCAAAACCCATTCTATTT
>JAOUDT010000052.1 GCA_029859145.1 Dehalococcoidia bacterium | reverse complement strand
ATGCGCGTCTTGATACTGCTTTCAAAACCTTTGAACAGCAGGCTGACCACCAAGCTGAAGGCCACTGCTTCCAAAAGGATTGCTGAGGCGGGATTGACCACGAAGGGGGAGAAGATGGGTTGGCCATAGATCAGGGCACTCAGCGGCTTGAACAGGGCGGCGATCACTCCGATGCAGAATACGAGCTTGGGCCTCCGATAGATGACTACAAATGTTGCCATGAGTGCCATGCCGAAGCCCCCTGTAATTGCCCCTTTGTAGGTGAAGTGGACAAGGTGTAGGAACCCGCCCATGGTGGCTTCCACAAGGCCCCAGATAGAACCAATGACCAGAATCCCGATGATTACGTGCAGGATGCCTCCTGACTCTGACACTGTCTTGAGTTTCTTCAATGCCCGCATCTTCTATCTCCTTTCCCGAAGCTGTCATCAAGGATAGCACGCAGCCTATTGCTGGTCAAGGAGCGAGGGCCCTCCGCTGACTGTGCGCAAATAGCTTCGGACCGCGACAAACCTCACGAGCATTCTGCTGTAATAAACCTATCCATTTTGACAGTGGGCTTGATGTAGTGTAGACTACAAATCCCAGCCAACTATCGGCTGGATTATACTTTCAGAAAGGAGAAAAACTATGAGTAATCCATTAGGTATTCCTAAAGCGGCGATGAACTCGCTGATCCAATTGGTGGATCACAACGCCCAGGTCAAGCCAGGCATGGAGGTCCTCATCGGGGCCCACATTGACGGCGCCTGGGGCAGCGAGAATTTGGTCGATCCGGTGGCCGTCAACTGGGTACAGTCTGTGGTTGCGTCGCGCGGCGCCAACGTCTCTGTCATCTGGATCGACGAGATCATGAAGAAACACAAATGGCGCGTGCCGCCCATCCTCAAGGGGGCTGTTGCCAATGCCGATTTGTTCATCAACTTCTCTCTCGACCTGGCTATTGAAGAGAATGCCGAGTTCCGGAAAGGTATCGAAGAAACAAAGACCTGGTACGTGCGTATGTTCCCCGTTACCACCTCGCTTCTGATGAGCGAGTGGGCGCAGACACCGCATGAGCTCGTGATCATGTGTCGCCACATCAGCTCCAATCCCTTCATGAACCACATGGCCAAGTTCGTGATGACCGATCCCAATGGCACGGAGCTCGAAGGCAACATTCTCGATCCGGTGAAGCGCGAGGGCATCCCCGGTATGCCTTATAATTCCTGGCGCAGGGATGCGAGCCACTACATACCCTGGCCCGAGTGGGTCCACCCGCCGGTCAACTGCAAGAACGTCAACGGCGTGTTGTTCTTCAAATGCATGCTTCCCTATTGGTCGCGTTATATAGGCATCCCCCCGGCCTGGGAGGAACCGGTCCGCGTAGACGTCAAGGACGGCAAGATGGTTAAGATCTCCGGCGGCAAGGAAGCCGACGCGATTAGTCGCACCCTGAAGGAGTTGGAAGGTAAGGTCGGCGACGGCATGAAAAAGTTCGACACATTCCACTTCGGTATCCACCCCAACGCGAAAGTCACGAAAGATCAGTGTCCGAACGATATTTACAGGCGGATAATTGACCACTCGCATACCTCCAACATGCACTGGCACCTCGGCTCGGCGCCAGCCAATGAGAAGTACAATTTCTATCCTCACGTCACCGCCGACATTCGCAACTGCACTCTCAAGATTGCCGACAAGCTTGCGTGGGATAGCGGCTACATGATGTGCCTGCAGGATCCGAAACTGAAAGAGATCGCTGCCAAGTATCCGGATCTTCCCGGCATACCTGAAAGAGTCTAGGAAACCTAACGATAAAAAGGAGAAAAGACATGAGCAAAGGCAAAAAGCTGATTGCGTACGTCGGGTGCAATCACGTAGCTAATTTTGAGGGTGGAGGCATTTCCGTCTTCGAAGTGAGCGAGGATGGAAGCAGCCTGACCCTTATCAGCAGTGTGAAGGATAAACCGAAGAGGGCGGGGTATCTCACCTATGCACCAAAAGCAAAAGTCCTCTATTCGGTTGACGAAAGGAAGACCGATGGACGAGGACCTATCAAACCGGCCTCGTGCGTATTATCGTTCAAGGTAGATCCGGAGTCCGGACAATTGACCTTTCTGAACTCGCAGCGGACTGTAGGGGCGATGCCGGCCTCTGTCGCCGTACACGAGGACAAGAAACTCCTCTTCACCGCGAACCATGCCTTCTTCGATCACGTGGTCAAAGCCGTCGAGACTGCTGACGGCAGGTGGGTGGAGAAGTTCGAATATGACGATTCGACGGTTGTCCAGTACGGCCTTGCCGAGGATGGTTCCATCGGCGACGTTCAGGACGTGTTCGTGTTTACCGGGCATGGCATTGATCCGTGGGCAGAGTCCCCTCAGGGTGGAGGCCACGCGCCGGCCAGTCCTCATGCGCACATCGTCGTGGTGGACCCTTCGGGAAAGTACCTGGTGGTGTGCGAGAAGGCGGCGGAGCGGGTCTACGTCTTCCGGATTGGGAGCAGATTGGAGCTCGCCTCCGTTTACCAGTGCCCGCTGGGAACCGGTCCCAGGCATGCCGCCTTTGATAAGAAAGGCTGCATGTTCATGACATGCGAGTTCGCTTCTGAACTCTGGTCCTTCGACTTTGATGCTTCCTCCGGGGCGCTGCGGTTCATCGACAAGCAATCGACACTTTCCGGGTTTAAGGGACGGAACGAGCCGGCCACCTTGCAGATTCATCCGAATGGTCGCTTCGTGTATATGAACAACCGGGGTGAAGATACCATCGTCTGGTTCAGTATCTCTCCTGACGGTCATCTCAAGAAGGCGGGAAAGGTTTCGGTCAGTAAATCTCCAGATCCTAAGGATGCAACGCGCGCAATGACGCTCTCGCCCTCGGGCGCATTCTTGCTCGTCCCAGATCGCCCGGCGGATGTGCTACGATCATATGCGGTAGGTCCAAATGATGGAAGCCTGAAGGTCCTGAAGGAAGTTCCAATTCAGAACCCGGTCTTCATCCAATTTGTCGAACTCTAGCAAGGCTGAGTGCTTTGCCTCTGGCCGTTATACTCATAGATGGGGGAAATGCGCCACTGGATTAAATGTAAAGGCGTGACGGACGAGATATAGTCGGGCGGTACGTCCGATATTATCATAACTGTATCTTAAAATAGGAGGAGATTATTAATGATAATTGACTGCAACATGCACTGGCTTCCGGAGAATCTATTCGATGACGAGGATCTGCTGGAGTCTTTCCTCAACGCGGTCCCGAGGCAATATGGCATCCATGCCAGCCTTGCGCCCATCCCGGACAAGAACCTCAGGCAGATCATAATCGAGCAACCGAAGGGCTGCCAGAATCTTAACTATGCGGAAAACCAGTACAATTCTGAGCTACAGATCAAGGAGATGGACGCAAATGGGATTGACAAAGGCGTGCTGAGGATGCCCTGCTGGCAAGAATGGCTTGATCTGGAAACCTGCAAGAAAGTGAACAACGCTATTGCAGAGCAGCTAAAAAAGTATCCTGGCAGGTTTTCGGCTGTGGCAGTTGTGCCACCCTGGGGCACCAAGGGCAGCCTGAAAGAACTGGAAAGGTGTATAAAGGAGCTCGGATTCAGCGGTGTTCAGATGGCGGCGCACTACGGAAACCTGTATCTGGATGAAGATGAATTTAAACCGCATTTTAAGAAGGTTAATGAGTTGAATATACCGGTTGTGGTACACCATACACCGCTGCCGGTCGACTTCGGGTCTTTATGCTCTTACACTAACCTACGCCGGCAATATGGACGGTGCGTGGCCCAGGCTACAGCTGTGGGCAGAGAATTATTCAGCGGTATGTTTGATGAGTTTCCCAATCTAAAGATGATTCATACAATGCTTGGCGGTGGGTTCTTTGCCTTTAGTAATATGCTGGCTCCCAAGATTACCGGAAAAGATGCCGTGCAAAGATTCCAGACCGGAGGTGAAAAAATCAACCAGTACCTGGAAAACAACATTTACTTTGATACCTCTGGTTCCGTACAGTGGGGTAAAACGCAGCTGGAATGCGCAGTTAAAGTACTAGGTGCCGATCATATCCTGTACGGGAGCTCCTACCCGATAAGGCGTGACTGGTTTACTCAAGGTGTTGGGTTTATTAGGAACCTGGACATTGATGACGAATCCAAATCGCTGATCCTGAGTAAGAACGCTATCCGGCTATTCAATATCAAGTAGTAAATATGTTTTCATTTTATCAGCGTGTTATTATGGGTTAGCGAAAGAGTATGGCCGTGGGCCCGTAGCAATGAGGATACAATGGTCTTGCTTTGCGTAGGTGAATTAAGTATGGAGGTGCTGGATCGCAACAGGCAAATCTGTGGAAGGATTTCTCCTTGCCAACCACGGCATCTTAACAACCTCTTAACATTTATTTGCTATAATTTGCTATGGCGAATGCCGTTCTTTTTCCGCCAATTTCCTTGTTCTCCCGCTACCTGAGGGGGGTTGAGGCGGCAGCCCGAAACTGAGGAGTTCACTTTGAAGGAGGTGAAAGCAGCCCGAGCACTATTGAAGATTAAGAAGCGAGAAAATCCAATAACAAAATAGTAAGGAAAGGAGTAAACAGTCTTGAAGAAAATACTTTTTATCGCATTAGCAGCGATCCTGGCTTTGAGTGTAGGCCTTGTCGGCTGTGGTGGGACCGAGGGCGAAGGCGAGGGAGAGACCGTTTGGAACTACACGATAACATTACACATGCATAGCACTGCAATGATCTACACCTCTCTATTCAAAAGTGTTTATCAGCCGTGGATATGGGAGGTAGGTAATGACACCGGGCCTGACGGCGGGAAGTTCGTCTTCAACGTTACATTCGGCGAAGGGCTCTACACCCCTGAAACTAGTTTGGACGCCATAAGCGCAGGCACTGCGGACCTTGGCCAGATATCTGGCGACGTCTTCGATTTGGGCGGTATTGGCTATCTGCCTTGGTTTTTCCCGAACATGTCAAGCACCGCATATTCCACACACATCCTACTGACAGAGAATTGGGACGCACAAGGGGAACTAGACGATATCAAGGTCCTGATAACCAGTCCGCTGCAGCCCAACCAGTGGTTTGGTAACGTCAATGTCACAGAACTGGCGAACTTCACAACCCCTGTGCAGCTGGACGTTCGTGCCGAAACTGCGGAAGTTCCCACGATTGAAGCCCTGGGGGCAAACGCGATTCCTGGAATAAGCACGGGTGACCTGGCGAACGCCCTGAACCTTAGTACTGTCGACGGCTGCTTCTTCACCTATAGTGGGGCGCTGGCGTTTGGCATAAAGGATGTGACATCGTACACTACTGAGGTGAACCTGTATCCTAGGCTATACATCCTGGGCATGAACAAAGCCATCTACGATGCTTTGCCAGCCGATGCCAAGACCCTACTAGACTCACACTGCACGCCGACCATATCTGCGGGCTATGCTAGGGCCCATGAACTCGCCCAGACCGGGGCTAAGATGGGTGTGGGGCTTTCCCGCATCTACGTGCTTCCGACACCGGAGCTCAACAACTGGAAGGCGGCTTGCGCGAACGTATCTAGCGATTGGGCAACCGAAATGGATGGTCTAGGCTACAACGGGACGGGCATATTGGACCGGGCGCTAGAGCTTATTTCGGCTACACCCTTATAAGACAACCTAGCCTGAAAGCTCTTCCAGAAGACCTGAAGAGCTTTCCAGTTGGTAAACTCGCTACTGCGGGTTGACGCGAGAGCCGGGGCTTCGTGCCCCGGCTCTCCATTTGTGCCAGCCTCGCTTCGAAGAGCCGCACGAACATAACCGGAATGGAATCGCGGATATCCAAGTCTGTTCCTTGTCTCCATATTCTTTGTGGGAGGCAGGTCAGACTGGTGCCTGATGTTTTCGCCCGCGGGATTGCTGAACCCGAGGTATCGTCCCTGTGGTCAGCGAGCGGACGGCCTTGTCTCTCAGCAGGGTTATAGCTATAATTGGTGGACCTACACAGGAATCCTTCAGCCTTGAAGAGTCATCAATAAGATAGGAGGATAATCTATGTCGGAGCGAATCTTTACAAACTGCACCGTCGGCGGACCTATCTCTGTCTATGTTAAGGACGGCAAGATTGTCAGAGTGCGCCCGATCGTAATAGACGAGAACGACTACAGGCCGTGGACAATTGAAGCGAAAGGTAAGAAGTTTTCACCGCCCAGACAGGTGAAGCTGGCATCTTATGTTAATACTGAGAGGACCAAGGTGTATTCTGATGAGCGGATCAAATACCCGATGAGAAGAGTAGACTTTGATCCCAAAAGCACCGATAGAAATACTGAGAACAGGGGCAAGTCAGGTTACGTGCGTATCAGCTGGGACGAGGCTCTGGATGTTGTCGCTGGCGAAATGAAACGCATAGTGCAGAATTATGGCCCTGAGGCTATTACAGGGATTGTCTCATCCCATCATAATTGGGGGACGGTGAATTATAAGATGGGTCCCTTCTCCCGTTTTATGAACAGGCTTGGTTTCACCTTCATATTTGATAATCCAGATAGCTGGGAGGGTTTTCATTGGGGTGCGGTACATGCCTATGGTTTCTTCTGGAGACTGGGCGCTCCAGAGCCATATGATCTCCTTGAGGATACATTGAAAAACGCCGAAATGATAGTCTATTGGGCGAGCGACCCGTATGCTTCCTGGGGGACGTATTGCGGTGGTGAATCCCAGATATGGCGGCTCTGGACAAAGGAAGCAGGTATCAAACAGGTGTTCATTGATCCGTTCTGCAACTATACCGCGGCTACTATCGGAGATAGATGGATTGCTCCCAAGGTCGGTACTGATTCAGCATTGGCTCTGGCTATTGCCTATGTCTGGTTGAGTGATGATACATACGACAAAAAGTACCTGGAAACACATACTATAGGCTTTGAACAGTTCAGGGACTATGTCCTTGGTAAAGAAGATGGCAAACCCAAGACGCCGAAGTGGGCTGAAAGAATCTGTGGCGTTCAGGCACGGCATATTACGGCATTGGCCAGGGAATGGGCATCAAAGAGGACGGTGCTCTCATGCGGAGTACGTGGTGGGTTTGGTGGTGCCATGCGTCTGGCATATGGTCACGAGTGGGCCCGCTTCACAGTATTTCTCCAGGCAATGCAGGGCCTGGGCAAGCCGGGGGTCAGCATGTGGGGCAGTGGCATGGGGGCACCCTTCAATGCCAGTTTCTTCTTCCCGGGTTACGCAGATCCTGATGGCAAATTATCCATCACCGCAGCTGCCGATAAGAAAATCAACAATCCCGTGCAGCAGCGGCTTTATCGTTTGCTGTTCCCTGAG
>JAOUDT010000051.1 GCA_029859145.1 Dehalococcoidia bacterium | reverse complement strand
AAACCATAAAGGCACAATAGTATTCTGGAATAAAGGCGCAGAACGAATCTTTGGCTACTCAAGCCCCGAGATACTGGGCCAGCCAGTAACCAAGTTGATATCGGAGAAACACAGAGAGAGTCAGGCGCTGGTATTGAGGACTTTCCTGGCCGGAAACTGCGGGGAAATAGCGGTCATCGTAGGCGAAGCATTAAGGAAAGACGGCTCTACATTTCCCCTTGAATTGTCTTTCTCTATTGAGCAGCAAAACCGCAAATCTTTGGGATTTGCCATCGGAAGAAACGTCAGCGAGTGCAAGAACACAGAGCAGGCACTCAGAAAAAGCGCAGAACGTTACTGCAATCTCTTTGCTACTTGCCTGGAAGCAGTCTTCTCCGCAGGCGTCCCAGACAATACTGGAGCGGGTAAGAAAGCCCTTGAGAAACTGTGTGGGTATTGTCTGGAAGAATTGACCGAGATGAAACCAGCAGGCATCCTCCCATCAGAAAGTAGGGAATATCTGTCCAGGCAAATGGACGAGATACTGAGCACAGATGAACCTATATCCAGCATGGTTCACGAGATTCTCAGGAAAGATGGCAAGAGAATACTGATAAGGCAATATATAAATTCCATCAGTAGAAAAGACAAGACTGTAGCTTTTCAGGGGTTTCGCAGTGACATCAGCGAGCGCGACAAAATACAAGAACAATCGAAGAGTTCTTTCATCAACCTGGCAAAAATCGTTTCTCGTGTCATCGAATCTTGTGACCCTTATACGGCGGGGCATCAACAAAGAGTAGCTGAACTGGCCTGTCTCGTAGGCGAGAATATGGGCTTGACCGGCGACATAGTTGAGAGGCTCTATCTCGACGGATTACTGCACGACATCGGCAAGGTCTCTATCCCGAGGAGTATTCTTACCAAGCCAGGTGAACTAGCTGAGGAGGAATGGGCCCTTATCCGGGCCCACACGAAACAAGGTTATGGCATATTGAAGGACGCAGATCTCCCCTGGCCAATAGCGGACGTGGCGCTGCGACACCACGAACGGCTGGACGGCTCGGGTTATCCTGATGGTGTCACGGAGGAGAGGCTGGGTCCGGAGGTCAGCATTCTCGCTGTCTGCGATGTGGTGGAGGCAATGAGTTCCCATCGTCCTTATCGACCAGCAAGAGCCACGACGGATGTTATTAAAGAGCTCAAAACCGGCAGGGGAACAAAGTACAATGCCGATGTAGTGGATACAATGCTGCCGATGATTGAGAGCGGGGAATTTAGGTCTATCTGGAATTGTAGAAATTCGAAGAGTACGGCTGCATAGAGTTCAATTCGCTAACGACGTCAAGGAATGTTTTAAAGGGCTTGTATTCGAGATTGTTCTCCCTACAGTATGCCAGCAAGTCGCCTGTGGCAAACACATAGTGAGCATATTTTGCCGGCGCAACATCGGAATCGCCATTCCCTATGTATACTACCTTGTACCCTAGCTTGAGAAACGACTCAACATATGCCTCTTTGAAGCCATCATCTAACCCTTTGCCATTCGGCCCCACATATCGAACTTTCATTCCTTCGGGGTGAAAGGAAGATTGTGCTGCATGCACCTCGAGTTCTCGCAGCCCTAGATCTTTGAGCACAGCCCTTATGTAGAACTCCAAGCCATTGCTCACAATAACCAGTCTTAGATCGTTTTCCAGGCAGTAATCTACTAGTTCGTGGAATCCAGCTCGTACCTTAAACCTGCCTTGTAGAGCCTCAAGTAATCTATGTTCATCCGCTTTGACCAGGGCAAAAGCCCTGGTATTGAACTCCCCGACAGATATCTTGCGCTCCCTATAATCCGTCAGCAATCGCCGCCAATCTCCCTGAGCGAAAGCATCTAGAAGAAGGAAGCTAATGTCTTCTTCGGTAATCGTACCGTCGAAATCACATTGAACCAAGGTTTTCATCCCTCGTACTCCAGAACAATATACAGGCTCTCCTTTGGGACCTCGCCTTTTATGCATAGCGGTCGGAGACAACTACGGCTACATTAGCACACTGTGTCAGGAAGATAAAGACAAGGCTCTCTTTGCCGACGCGTAAATTGACAGCATCTGTTTTTGAAGCTATCATTCACTCTTCGTGGGAGACATAGAGCGTACCTCGACGCTTGCTGAAGCAGCCGATGCTTTTCTAGCACATCTGCCACTAGAAGAAAGGGGAAAGGTGCAGGCAGAAATTCTCAAATTCGTCAGATGGCTCGGCTCAAGCAGGCAGGTGAAGGACATCAGTCCCGTGGATGTGGCTAGCTACGGCGAACAGATTACCCCACCTGCAGCCAAACCTCTCAGGTCCTTTCTTACCTACATCCGGAAAAAGAGCTCCAGCAGCCTGGCCTTGGCTCCTCACCTGAGGGCAAAAAAAACTTCTTCAAAGACGGCCGTCTTTTGGCAGGGTGGTCATCAGGGCCAGGTTACATTAACGGCAGAGGGCTACGCGAAATTGGAGGTAGAATTGGCCAACCTGAAAAGTCAACGCGCTCAAGTTATGGAGGACATACAGATAGCAGCCGCCGACAAGGACTTTCGCGAAAATGCCCCTCTGGCAGCAGCTAGAGAGCAAAAGTCTCATCTGGAAGGAAGAATCAAGGAGATAGAGTCAACCCTGAATCAAGCGAAGATAATGGGGGAAGACCACGACACGACCACGGCTAAACTCGGGGACACAGTAGTACTTCGTGAGTCACCCTCAGACAAGGAGTTCAGCTATACTTTAGTCGACCCGCGGGAAGCAAATCCGGTCAAGGGCAGACTCTCTGTTGCTTCTCCCCTGGGCAAAGCAATCCTGGGCAAACAAATCGGACAGAAAGTCGAAGTTGCTGCGCCTGCTGGCACCTTCCGTTGTCGCATTGAAAGCATTGTGGCCCTGTCAACGGAACGCAAGGAGAAGTGAGCCCGCAGCCTGAGAAGAGACTAGCAGGTACAAACAACTAGGGCAGGGGACAAGGTACGCTACTCCTTGTCAGCCTCGCCTGCACAGAGTTCCATGGTTTGTTGATTCGTGAGACGTATGGCATAATGAATTAAGCGGCAGGAACTGGAGGGATCGCATAGTGGTCTAGTGCGGGCGCCTGCTAAGCGCTTACTCCGAGCAAAATCGGGGTCGAGGGTTCGAATCCCTCTCCCTCCGCCAATGGAAGCCGCCTCGCTTCGCTGGGCGGCCAATCTGTATCCACTTTTGGGCGAGAACGAAATGCGTTTATAAACAAGGGCAAAATGAATTTTCTAGTCATAAAGGTCGGAAAACTACACTTACTGTAATCAATCGTATGGGCCGAAAAGGATTTGTTATAATTTTACCCATTTGCCTAGTTATTATTCTCGTTGGCATTCCTTTGACGCCGTCAATAGTATCTCTCCAAGATTTACAGACGGCGTCAGAAAGAATTGAAATAAATGGCACCGAATATACATTAGAAACGTACTTGCAGCGTGACTTTTTCCCACCTTCTCCGCCGGATGGGAGGCCGTTAGTGGCTCTTGTCAAAGTAAAAGCTCCCAGGGAAACAGCTATTTCGTCAAAAATTGATGCAACTCGACTATGGGTAGTAAAAGGTATAGAAATTTGGGAAACAGAACTTGCCAGTCGGGAAGGCTCTACAATAGGAGATACTCTAGAGAAGGTTGGTTGGGATGGTCCAAAATGGGAACCGGGAATTAGCGTTGATGTTGTAGTTAGAATCGTAGATTTAAAGAGTGGCAAAAACTATTTATTAAAAGCGTCCAATCAAGCTATTCATAGAACGAGCTGAACTGGTGAATTATTTGCCGCCGAAGAAGAACTTGGCATTGTTAGTGTCCACGGCGGCGGCGCTCATTTTTAGCCCATCACATCCGAGCTACGCGAAACGCC
Organism: Dehalococcoidia bacterium; assembly: GCA_029859145.1. Taxonomy (GTDB): domain Bacteria; phylum Chloroflexota; class Dehalococcoidia; order GIF9; family AB-539-J10; genus RBG-13-51-36. The sequence continues at coordinate 3,656 of JAOUDT010000051.1, read as the reverse complement.
GCTAGGAAATTCAATTTAAGCTATTTTTTGGAATACACTGCCAAAATAATATAGAGCCAGTTTCAAGACTGTGAATCGCCCGCCCGATCCAGGCAACGCTTCCATCGGGCATTTACCCAACGCTGGAGTATCCCAATCTGCTCTTCGGTAATATTTTTGAACCTCCCCTGTTCCACAAGATATTCTCTCAGCGGCTTCAGGTTACTCTTCTCAGCAATCGACTCGCTCGCCGAAGTGAGGCGGAAGACACCATCTTCGACCTCGTAAAGTATCACCCATCCCGTTTCCACAGCGAGTCTGCCAATTTTGATGGTTTCACTGAAGGGAAACCCCCACCCCGGGGAACAGGGTACGAACACATGTATGAACCTAGTCCCTCGTATCATCTTGGCTTTCCTGACTTTTTCATAGAGGTCCAGGGGATAGGAGGCATTTGCGGTAGCAACATAAGGGATGCCATGGGCCTCCATTATGGCCGCTATGTCTTTCTGGTTCTGCTGCTTGCCCACAATAGGCGTAGTGCCTGAAATCGCACCCAGTGGCGTCGACCCCGAGCGCTGATTGCCAGTGTTCATATAGCCCTCATTGTCGTAGCAGATATAAAGAAAATCAGTCTGCCTTTCCGCAGCGGCGCTCAATGCTTGGATTCCAATGTCATGTGTCCCACCATCACCAGCAACAGCCAGTACGGTCAACCCTTCTTTGCCCAAAGCTTTCAGCCCGGCAACCAAGCCAGTGGCTGATGCTGCAGTGGTGGCAAACGGCGTATTTACACAGGGAACAGTGACAGATGTCACGGGATACATACCATGTAGTACTGTAAGACAACTGGCTGGCACTGTCACAATGACCTGCCCCTCCAGTGCCTTTAGAATGTAACGGTACGCGAGCGACAGCGCACAGCCAGGGCAGGTCCTATTACCCGGCAGCAGATATTCCTTTTCGGTAATGTTGACGGCAGTAGTCTTCATCGCATAATCGCCTTCAAATAGCACATATCCATTCGGCATATTCTCTGTTTAGATCGCCTTCATTCACTGACAACAACGATCTTTTCACCGCATCCGCCATCTCCCTGGCTTTAACGTCACGACCACCCAGTCCGACAATGAAGTCTCGTATTACCGCTCTTGCAGGACTTCCGTAGAGCGCTGATTTTATCTCCGAGCAAGTGGCTCCTTCCAGGCCGTAGCTGATATTCTTGTCGAAAATGACAACTAGACGGGACTTCTCGAGTGCCCTCGCCAACTCCGCCTTGGGGAATGGCCTGAATACTCTCAATCCCAGAACACCTACTTTGTGTCCGCCCTCTCGAAGCATGTCTGCAGCTACTATTGCCTCCATGGCTAGACTGCCCATGGCAACAATGACTACGTCGGCATCATCCAGTCGGTCTTCCCAAAACATACTGGCATAGCTTCTGCCAAACAATTCTCCGAATTCTTGCCCCACTTTGACTATCGTCTCTCGGGAGTTCTGCAAGGCCTCCTGTAGAAGATACCGCAGTTCCATGTATCCGTGGCAAAGCACGCCCTCAGCGTTAATCCTGGGATTGGCCAGCGTCACCAGGTTATAGTTTTTGGGGTTGGCTGGGTCTAGTATCGTGTGTGGTTTGTACCGGGGCAGAAACCTGTCCACAGCCTCCTGTGATGGGACATCCACCGGCATTTCGGTGTGAGATAAGACATAACCGTCGTAGCAGACCATAACAGGCACATATATCGACTCAGCAATCCTATAGGCCTGGATTATCGAGTCCAATATCTCCTGATTGTTTCGAGCATATACTTGTATCCAACCGGTGTCTCGTTGGGATACAGAGTCCTGCTGGTCATTCAGCACATTCCAGGGCGCTCCAATAGCGCGGTTTACGCAGGCCAGCACGACTGGGAGACGTGCCCCAGCAGCCCAATGCAACATCTCATGCATGTAAGCCAACCCATGCGAACTGGTGGCAGTAAAGGTCCTGGCTCCCACCATGGAAGCGGAAGTGCACACGGCCAGGGCACTGTGCTCGCTCTCGACGGCAATGTACTGAGCATCGAGTTCGCGCTTTTCGACAAATTCCGACAGCCTTTCCGTTACTGGTGACTGGGGTGTAATAGGATAGGCAGCGATCACCTGAACACGGCTGAGCTTCGCCCCTTGAGCCGCAGCACGATTGCCATCGAGTATCCAAGTGTCAGCTTTTCTGGCTATCTTCTTGTTCAACAGTATCACTCAATCCGTCTTGTCGCGACAGAACCCTGCCTCATTTGCCATGCTTATGGCATGTACTGGACATATCTGCGCGCATATTCCGCAACCTTTGCAGTACTCCATATCTATCCGGATGGGTATGGTTCTACTAACAACGGCATCCGGGCAATAGAGCCAGCACAGAAAACAGGAAGGCTTGTTTTGTCGAGCGGGGAGACACTTTTCCTGGTCTATAACAGGAAATGAGTCACGCCATTCACCTGTCTTACCTGCTTCTCCAACAGCCGGTGACGATTCGTCGCATATGTGTTGGCAATCCCTGGTTCCCATGGTTTGCTGTCACACTACTTTCCCAAGCTTCGTTATCTTATAGGTCTGCGCAATTGCAGCGAGATTAATGTCTACCTTGCTGTCGGAGAATCGCTCTCTTATTGCCTTCTCTATACTTGCCATGCTTACCGCTTCAGTAGCACGGATAAATGCACCCAGTATCGCCGTATTCACAACTGTTACGCCCGCTACTATCAGACCCAGGCTTGAGCATACCTCAGTCGCATCAGCGGTAGCGATGTTGAACTCACCTCCAAGGTCAAGTTCCTTGGGATGTCGCCGGGAGTTCACGACCAGCCATCCTCCTTTCACCAGCCCACTCGTTACTTCGTCGTATCTCAGCAGGGTATAGTCCAGAACTACCACTACATTGGGCGTTTCCACCTGGGATACAATCCTGATTGTCTGCCGGGCAATCCTCGTTGAGGCACTGACCGGAGCCCCTCGCCTCTCAGCACCAAACGATGGTGCCGCAGTTACCCCGTGATAGCCTTCAAGGTAGGCTGCTTGCGCCAAAATCTTGGCCGCTGTTATCGCTCCCTGACCACCCCGCCCATGCCACCTAACTTCATAATAGTCTTGCATCCACAGATAATGTCTTATGATTACGTCAGACTTGGAACCGCTGTTCGCCGTTGCGAGCTTCGCAGCATATACTATAGCTCATCAGCCGCATATGTCAAACACAGGCAACCCACTAGAACACGTTACCGCCCCGGAGCGAAATCTATTGCGATTTCGCTGCAAAGCTTTGCCCACCGAAAGCTGGAAATCATCCCTGTCAATCACACTTTTGGCCGAGGGGATAAAAGAGTCGAGAAACCGTACAGTAGCTAATCCTGAGCTTCTCTCCAGTCGCTTTAGAAGCCTATCAGCTTCCTACCCTCATCCAACAGCTTCCTGGCCCTCTGCAAGCTTTCGGCTTCAGCATAGATGCGGACCAGCGGTTCCGTACCGGAAAAGCGGATTAGCAGCCAGGACTCGTCGCCAAGGAAGAAGCGAAAACCATCTGTGGCATCTATTTGAGTCACTTTTGCAGCAGCCAGGGTGGCCGGCGGACTGGAGCTTAGTCGGTGCACAATCGCCTGACGTTTAGCCATCGAGATATGATAATCCGTACGGTCATA
>JAOUDT010000050.1 GCA_029859145.1 Dehalococcoidia bacterium | reverse complement strand
TAGCAAAGTGAGGAGGTAAAAATGAAAGAAAAGGTAGAGGCAGCCCTGGCGCAAGTCAGGCCGATGTTGTTAGCCGATGGAGGAGATGTCCAGTTAATAGATGTCAAAGACGGAGTGGTGAAATTGAAGTTGACCGGTGCCTGCGGTGGCTGTCCCATGGCAACCATGACTTTGAAAGGCGGGATCGAGCGGGTGCTCAAGGAAAAAGTGCCTGGAATCAAGGAGGTAGTGGCTGTCTAACACGGCACCATTTCAAGGAGAGGGAAAGAGGGAAGCAAGCTGGAGATTTAGATGCCTCGGGAATATTTCATCTGCCACTCTTGTGGCGAAAGGGTGGAATGTACTGCAAAAGAGCGGCCTTGCGAGGTACTCAATGGCTGGCTTATGGTTTCACTGTGGAAGGGACCTGAGACAGTTGAACATTATAACTTCTGTTCCTTGAGTTGCCTCAAAACATGGGTGGACACCCGGGTTCCTCAGGTGCCGGACGCTTTCTTGAGGGCTTTTGAGAAAGAGAGGGAATAAAAATGCCCATCTATGAGTATTGTTGTCCTGAGTGTAGCTTCAAGTTTGAATTGCTTCGCCCTCAAAGCCAGGCAAACCAGAAGGTCTCCTGCCCTCGCTGCCATAATAACGCCAAACGAATATTGTCTTCTTTCTCGTCTTTTTCGAAGAGCGATGAAGGGTTGTCTGCCCCGATTGGGGGAAGTTCCTCCTGTGGTTCATGCTCTGCGACAAGTTGTACCAGCTGCCACATGTGACCCCCTCACGAGAGGCTACCAAGAGCCCAGACCAAGAGAACACTAAATTATGGGCTGTGAGGACGAATCCTGAGCAGGCACTCACATTGACTGGGCTGAACGGCCTGGGATCGGGGCGCATTGAAGTCAAAGGACAGAGTGGTCTACAATAGGGCAACTTGTTTTACGGCGCCAAATGCATGAGCTCGGGGTCACTGAAAACATAGTCAATATTGCTTTAACCAAAGCTGGTGAGGCACAAGCTAACAGGATCATCCGAATTAACTTGGTAGTTGGAGAGTTGTCAGGATTTGTCCCAGATTGTATTCAGTTTTATTTCGATACTCTTAGTAAAGGCACCATTGCGCAAGGAGCAATGCTTCACTTCGAATCGGTGCCAACCCAATTGCGCTGTCGGGATTGTTCCGCGATTTTCCAGCCTCAGGATACCATGTGGACTTGCCCTGAATGCAGGGGACAGAGCATAGAAATATTCAAGGGGCGGGAGCTCTATGTTGAAAGCATGGAAGTAGAATGAAAAAGATAGAAGTTATTCAGAATGTTCTCGAGGCCAATGAGATCATAGCTAGCCGGAATAGGCAGCTGCTGGACAAGCATAAGGTTCTTGTTGTTAACATTATGTCAGCTCCAGGGGCTGGTAAGACGAGTCTTATTCTGGAGACTCTGACGAGGCTGAAAGACAGGTTGAACATAGGCGTTATTGAAGGCGACGTTGCTTCCACGGTAGATGCGGAGAAAGTACAGAGCGAAGCCAAAGCAGTGGTTCAGATAAATACCCGAAATATGCCGGAAAGTTGCTCATTAATGGCTGCCATGATTGAGTCGGCTCTGAAGGACATGCCCCTGAATGACATAGACCTAATCCTAATCGAGAATGTGGGCAATCTCATTTGCCCCGCTGAATTTGCCCTGGGAGAACACAAACGAGTGGTGATTTCCAGCCTACCTGAGGGGGATGACAAGCCCATCAAATATCCCTTGATCTTTGTCGACGCTGATGCAGTGGTGATAAATAAGATGGACCTTCTTCCCCATGTCGATTTCGATATTGGCGCATTTCGCCGTTCCATCGCAGGGCTAAACCCCGATGTTGAGGTTTTTGAGCTGTCTTCTAAGACCGGCGAAGGTGTAGAAAAATGGTGCTCCTGGATATTGGAGCAAACAAAAGCCGATGCCACAAGATGATGAAGATTTTGCATGCCTAGTAAGGATCATCATCTTGACGAACTCAAGCGATGCCGGGGCAGATAGTTGACATTCTGCCTCCGTCTGAGGGTAGAAGAGACGGCAGGGTCTTGACAGTCTCTATCCTGATAGTCTATAAGTATTTAACAACCTGCACAAGATTATGGGCAAAGCAACCTATTACAGCTACGTAGCTAGATCTGATAGGAGCCCTCATTTGTAGCAAAGCCATTTGCGGAATAAGGCATGAAGTTCATAGTTACAGCGGCGGTTGGCTACTCGGTTTATCTCCTTCTGACCATTGGCAGCGGCGACGCTGGTCTATGGAGTCGAGAAGAGCTCATCGTCGGGGCAGTGTTCGCCGTGTTGGCCGGTGCCCTGCTCAGAAATCGCTTCATCGGTAAAGACCTGCGCATGCTCAACCCGAAACGGTGGTTTACCTTCCTCGTCTACCTGTTTCCTTTTTTCTTTGCGATGGCCAAGGCCAACATCGACGTGGCCTACCGCGTCATCACCGGGCGGATTAATCCGGCTATCGTAAAGATAAATCCCAACCTGAAGAACGACATGTCGCTTACCCTTCTGGCCAATTCAATCACTCTGACACCGGGAACACTGAGTGTGGATGTCGACCAGAAAACCAATGAACTATATGTGCACTGGATAAATGTTGACCCGGAGGTGCTCAAGGACATGCCCAGAGACTACCATCCGATATGCGGGAGTTTTCCTGACTGGGCGAAGAGGATCGCCGGATGATCGACTGGTTTCCGGTAATCATAGCCTTGGCGGTGTGCCTTATCATCATTATGGTGCGCGTCTTCATTGGGCCGGGGGCACCGACGAGGCTGGTGGCTTTTGACACCGCCAACACCATTGTAGTGACCGGCTTGGTCGTTGTGGGTATGATGTTCAATCATGTGATTTTCATTGATGTGGCCATTGTGTATGCTTTGCTTTCATTCGTCATGACGCTCTATGTAGCTAAATACATTCAGGGGGACAAATTCTAGTGGCTGCACTGAACACATTAAGCTACGTGTTCATAGGGATTGGACTTTTCTTCAATTTTGTGGGCGCTTTCGGTCTCCACCGTTTTCCCGACGTGTACACCAGAATGCACGCCACTACCAAATGCACCACCTTCGGGTCCATCTTTCTCATCTTGGCGGTCATTGTGCAGTCTGCGGGGATCTGGGCAATGGGCGGGGATCTTCGTCAGTCTATAATGTGTATTCACTCGATCCTGGCGCTGGTGGCGCTGCTGGTCACCAATGCCACCGGCGCTCATGCCATGGCCCGTGCGGCGCATCGCAGCGGAGAAAAGCCGGCCAGGGCGGTGGTGGATGACCTGGAAGGGAAAAAGAATGATTGACGTTCTGCATATCATTATACCAGCGGCACTAGTTGTCTGTGCCATCCTTGTCGCTGTATTTAGGGATCTTCTATATTCGGTGGTGACACTGGCTGTACTGAGCCTGTTATTGGCTTTTGAGTTCTACCTTCTGAAGGCACCGGATGTGGCCATTGCTGAAGCAGGGATCGGGGCAGCTGTGACCGCGGCTATCTTTGTCATTACCATCAGAGCGACCAAGCGCATGGAGTAAGTAATGAGGCGAGCTATAGGGCTGATTCTGTTGCTTGTTCTGGCAGCCTTCCTGGTTAGCGGAATGCTGCTTGTCCACCCATTCGGCGCCCCGTATCCGACTGACATGGACGATTACATAATTGAGAATGCCCAGAACCAGACCGGAAGCAATAGCGTGGTAGCATCGGTGGTCTTTGACTACCGTGGGCTGGATACTCTGGGCGAAGCCACGATACTGTTCACTGCGGTGACCGGAGTGCTGCTTTTGTTGCGAGCACAGAAACGCAAGGAGGGTGGTTCCTGATGCTGTCCAAGATTGTACGCACTGTGGCCAACCAGCTTGTCCTGTTTATCCTCATCTTCGGACTGTATGTTATTGCTCACGGCCATCTCACTCCAGGAGGAGGCTTTCAGGGTGGTGCTGTCGTGGTTTCCGGCGTGGTCATGCTGCTGGTAGCCTTCAGCTCTCAGGACCTCAAAAAATCGGTGCGTGAGCGCGTTTTGTCAATAATGGAAAGTACAGGGGCCTTGATCTTTGCCATCCTGGGTTTTGCCGGTTTGGGCACCGTCTTTTTCTATAACTTCCTTGTGGGCTCACCCATCTTCGGCAGGATTCCTCCTACCGGTCCCAACTCAGGAGATTTCTGGACAGGAGGCTTCATTCCCTTGATGAACTTTGCTGTGGGCCTCAAGGTGATAGCCGGCCTTTCGGCAGTAGTTTTGGCTATCGCACTGTTCGCCCGCGGTGAGGAGATGGAAGAATAATGGAGAATATTGCTGACAATTTTCCCTTTGTAGCATCGGCGCTGCTGTTGGCGGTAGCGTTCTATATAGTCATATTCAGGAAGAATCTGATTAAGCTCATTATGGGCATTGCCATGATGGCGTCGGGAGTTAATCTGTTTATCGTGGCGCTGGGCTACCGGACGGGAGGAAACGCCCCCATTTATACCGATGTGCCACCGGGACCAATGGTCCTGTCCGTGCCTCAGGCACTCACCCTCACGAGTATCGTCATTAACGTGGCGGTGTTGGCCTTGATGCTAACCATGGTGATACATACTTATCGCAATACCGGAGATATTGACTCCGAGAAATCCCGGAAACTGAAAGGATAGAGAGTTTGGATTTTCTGGTCACCAATGCTCCGATTTTGATTGTGGCCCTGCCGCTGGTGGCGGCCTTTGCCATCCCGCTGATCAGCCTCAGCCGGGGCGGAGACAGAGGCAGGAACGTATTTAGTCTGGCCATTCTTGGCCTGATTGTTTTCCTGGTAGCCATCCTGGCCAGAGATGTTCATGCCGTTGGAATCCGTGTCTACACCTTCGGTGCTACAGCGGCTGAGCTGGCCATCCCCCATGGCTACACGGTGCCGGTGCGAATTATATTTGAGGTGGATGGCATGTCCATCTTCATGGGCTTGGTCATCACGATAGTCGCCCTGGCTTCTTTGATATATTCACTGCACTTCATGAAGGGGCAGACCGGACAAGCCCGTTTCTATTCCCTCATGTTTCTCCTCTACGCCGGGATGATGGGCTTGGCGTTCACTGGCGACATGTTCAACCTTTTCGTATTCCTGGAAATAGCATCTATTGCCGGCGCTGCACTTGCTGCTTACCGCACCAATAGGGCTGATGCTGTAGAGGGCGGTTTCAAGTACATCGTCATTTCGGCGATAAGTGCCCTTCTGGTGCTCTTTGCCATTGGCATACTCTATGCCCAGTACAACGTTCTCAGCATCGCAGCCATAGCTCACTTTATGCAGCACACCACGCTGGATATGATAGCGCTGGGATTGCTGGCCATTGCCTTGGTGATGAAGCTAGCCGGTGTTCCGCTGCACATGTGGGCACCGGACACATATACGGTGGCACCAGCGGGGACCACGCCTATGATTCTTGCTGCCAGCTACACGTCCATGTATGCCCTTTACAGGGTGACCTTCACTTTGTATGGGGGACTCATTAATACCACAACTATTGGCTGGATAGTCATCATTGTGGGCGTGCTAAGCATGTTCATAGGTGTCATGATGGCTGTCCACCAGACTGATATCAAGCGCATGATGGCCTACCATGCCATATCACAGGGGGGTTACATGCTCCTGGGCGTGGGGGTGGGCCTGGCCGTGATTACTAACCCGGCGGCACTAGCCAATTATGGCCGCGACGCTATGAACGGGGGCATTTTTCACATCATCAACCACGTCTTTTATAAAGCGCTGCTCTTTATGACAGCGGAGGCGATATTCTTCCGCATCGGGACGAGGGACACGAATAAGATGGGCGGACTGGCTCGCAACATGAAGTGGACCGCGGCCTTCTATGTTATTGGGGCACTAGCCATTTCGGGCATTCCACCTTTCAACGGGTTTGCCTCCAAGCTGCTAATCTATGAAACTGTGTTGAAGTTCAGTCCTGTACTCTCAGTCATTGCCATGTTCGTTTCACTGGTAACGCTGGCTTCCTTCACCAAAGTATTCTATGCCGCCTTCACTGGGCCAGAGTTGCCGGCCTATAAAAAAGTCAAGGAAGTGCCTAAATCCATGATTATCGGGATGAGCATTCTGGCAGCATTCATCATATTCTTCGGCATCTTCCCGGGGCTAATAGTAAATACCATTGTCGCGCCGGCGACGAATGCGTTGATTGACCAGGCAGGGTATATCAATGCTGTGATGGGGGCGGTGCCATGAAAATAGGTAGGAAGGAGATGGCAATTTGTCGGTTATAGGTTACGGATATGCTGTCTGGGCTCCCCTGATCTGGATTGTTGTGCTGGTCGTTATTGGGGTGATGGTCCTCGTCTGGCGCAACCGCGGTCAGAAAGGCTACAAAAAAGGGACGGCCCAGACCGATATCTTCCTTTCTGGCGCCAGGGTTCCTCCTGAGGAACAGCGGCATGTGAAGTCGGAAAACATATACTGGGGCTTTTTTGAGTCACTGAAAGAGCTTTACAGTGGCATGATGAAGCCCCACACAGGAATAGTGAATGACTATCTTCTGTGGCTTGTCGGCGTATTGGCCATAGCTATTCTGATACTGGTGGTGGCAGGCTAATAGTATAGTAAGGAATAGATTGAGAGTAGAGCGATGAATCTGAAAGTGTTCAACCGGGCATTGTGGGTGTACCATCTGAATACCGGCTCCTGCAATGGCTGCGATATAGAGATCCTGGCCGTACTCACTCCCCGCTATGATGTTGAACGCTTTGGCATCAAGCTGGTGGGGTCGCCCCGCCATGCCGATGTGTTACTGGTCACGGGACCGGTGGCACGCAGCATGGAAGACAGCGTAAAACGCATCTACGCTCAGGTCCCTGACCCCAAGGTGGTCATGGCGGTAGGGAACTGCGGCGCGGAAGGAGACGTCTTCCATGAAGCCTATAGCCTGGTGGGACCCATTGACCAGATTATCCCAGTGGACGTGTATGTCCCCGGGTGCCCGCCGCGGCCAGAGGCCATTATTCACGGTGTGGTCATGGCCTGGGCGAAACTGGAGAAATTGGCCAAGCAGGAGGTGGCTTAGTGGAGAAGCTTGCTCCGCAGGCAATCATCGATAGCTTCAGGCAAAAGCTTGGCGATGGCTTTGTCACTGGCTCGGTCTACGAGCGTGAGGTCGCCGTTAAGAAAAATAAGTTCCGCAGCGTGTGGGTCGAGGTGAAAAAGAGCGCCTTTCGCGACGCTGTTGAGCATATCTGTCAGCTCCAGAAATACCCCCACCTGGCCATTATCTCTTCGAGTGACCTGGGTGCTGAAGTAGAGCTCATCTATCACTTCACAATTTACTATGGTCATCACCTGGAGGAGTTGAGTTTGGGACTGCGGGTAAAACTGCCCAAGGGTGATCTGAGGATACCAACGATCACCGACCTTATTCCCGGAGCCATATTCACCGAGCGTGAGACCCAGGAGATGATGGGAGTGGAGGTAGTGGGTATACCGGACGGAAGGAGGTTGTTTATCGGGCAGGACGTGCCAGCGGGCGTGTATCCCTGGCGGAAGGACGAGACCGGACCAGAGAAACT
>JAOUDT010000049.1 GCA_029859145.1 Dehalococcoidia bacterium | reverse complement strand
AATCTTCGAACCGGGTCATCTTGACCAAATCCCCGGTGGTGAGCAAATAGGGATGACATTCCTTGCCAGAGACGTATTTTCTTCCTATCTCCTCCGACAAGTCATCAGGCTCGGGTAGAACTCGGGCATCTAGACCCACAGAATTGAGAGCAGCAACCCAAATAACGGAGTGCCCAGAAACATAGGGCATATAAATGGTTTTATCCAGTTCCCTGATCATTTTTGTTGGTTTGAAGATACTTATTCCGCCAGATGGCCTGACCACGCTGAAGTCTTCCTGCCTTTCCTCTTTTGCCCCGGTTTTCCGTCTGCCAAGGGTATCGAGAAAGGCTTCAACTCTCGTGACCATTCCAGCGTCGCCGCTGTGTTCATCCACCTCGACAAGTAGATAAGGATCCTCTTCCATGGTTTCTTCAAGATACTTCCAGAAGAAAGCATCAGGACCGCAGCCATAATTGGTGATCATCATAGGATTCAAGCTGGGGTTATTCTTAGCCATTATCGCTGCCCGCAGAAGGTTCTGCTCATTCTTCCAAACCAAGTTAGAGTAATGAGCCGGCAGTTCAACCTCATCCAGCGGCAGTAGGTCAAATGGGATGGCCAGCATTCCTAGATGGCGTAGTTTCTTGGCAACATTCAGATTCAGCCCCAAATCATGGACGTTGTAGGGCTTTCCTATGACCACCACGGCTTCATTGTTCCTCTTAAGGGTTTTCAGTATCTCTTGACCTCTTTCTCGACGAGTCCTCTCGAATTCGTTTTGAGCCTTGAGCGCAGCAGCTATGGCCGAGGCAATTTCCCTCGTTTCTTTTCCAAATCCTCTGCCTATCTTCTCCATCTCGGCCTTGAGGCTCTCTTTTTCCTGCGCCATGAACATAGTAGGACTCATGATTTCTGCCTTATCTTGAAAAGCAGGCCTAAGCATGAAGGGGATACCCTGAATCAAGGGGCAGTTGTAGCTCCTGGCTACATCATCGCTATACTTTTCCAGGTCAATAACGCTGGGAAGGAATATACGGTCAACGCCTTTTTCAATGAGATTTGCCACATGCCCGTAGGCAACCTTCACCGGATAGCAGGCTTCAGCCAAAACCTCCTGAAGTCCCTTGTGGATTAGCCTTCTGTTAGTCTTGTCGGACAGCACCACCTTAACTCCCAACTCTCCAAAAAATGTAGCCCACAGAGGAAACTGCTCGAAGAACATGAGCAGCCGTGGAATACCTATTACCGGAGCATTCGGGGCCAACTCGTCCTCCCGATAATAGCTCATGAGCATTTCCTCTCGCTCTTTGAAGAGGTCCGGAATAGCCTGGGCAGTGTTTTTCTCGCCCCCCACTTCATACCTGTCGCAAATACCGCCGTAGAAGGATTTGAATTCACCTCCGATGGATATCTTCTTAATGTCGCAGTGGTTCGAGCAATGCTGGCACTCAAAGGATTTGACCTCGTATTCCCGCCCAGTGAGGTCAAACCCGACAAAATTGCTTTTGCCGTCCCCGTGTCTCCTTTCCATGGCAATCAGTGCAGCACCTATGGCCCCAGTTACGTTGTGGTTCTGCGGCACGGCAATCTTCTTCCTCAAAATGCTCTCGAAAGCAGCCACTACACTCTTGTTTCCGGCGACGCCTCCCTGAAAATATATCCTCTCGCCAACTCTTTTGTTCCCCACCACCTTTTCAATGTAATTATTGGCAATAGAGTAGGAAAGCCCCGCTAGGAGATCCACTTTGGGTGAGCCAACCTGCTGGTGGTGTATCAAATCAGATTCCATAAAGACAGTGCAGCGCGTCCCCAGATCAACAGGAGCTTTCGAGCTAAGGGCAAGCCTGCTGAACTCCTTCTCAATATTTATATCCAATCTATCAGCCTGTTCCTGGAGAAAGGAGCCAGTTCCGGCAGCACAAACCTTGTTCATCTCGAAATCTACGACCGCACCATTCTTCAGGCGGATGTATTTCGAATCCTGCCCCCCTATTTCAAATATGGTGTCCACGGTCTTGTCTATATCTAGCGTGGCCTTAGCCTGAGCAGTGATTTCGTTAATCACCAGGTCAGCGCCGACAAAGTCCCCTACAAAATAGCGCCCACTGCCAGTGGTTGCCACAGCCTGCACTTCAACAAGGTCCTTGATTTCCCGACCTATCTCTCTTAATCCTTTTCTAACCGACTCAATGGGGTTGCCCTCGGTCATGAGATACTTCATCGCCAGCAGCTTCTTGTTTTCATCCAGAACAGCGATATTTGTACTCACGGCGCCAACATCAACACCTATATACACCTTAGTCTTGTGTTGCTTGTCAAGAATAGAACATCCATCCGACGGATTAGATCCGTCCCCGCTATATATCAATCTACTTAGATGCCCTACCTCGACTTCGTTGGCCTTTTTGGCTAAATACTGCCTCAAGGCCTCCGTTGCTACCTGAAGTCTGATAGGTGTATCACTCTGTTTCTCCGAGGCTATCATTGCTGCTCCGATGGCTCCCATGACCCTAAAATACTCGGGAACAATCAATTCCCCGGGCTTGAGTTCTAGCAGTTCTTCAAAAGCCTTGAGCACCCCCTTATTGGCAGCGACGCCTCCTTGAAAGGCTATCGGCTTCACCAATCTTTTCCCTTTACCTAGATTGCTGATGTAATTTCTAGCCAGGGCATAACAAAGCCCAGCTATTATTTCTTCCTGTGAGGTCCCTTCTTGCTGCAAATGGATCATGTCAGATTTGGCAAAAACACTGCACCTGCCTGCAATGGTAGCCGGCTTTTCAGCTCTCGCAGCCAAACTACTGAATTCATCTATCGACATGCCAAGCCGATATGCCTGTTGATCAAGGAAAGAGCCTGTTCCCGCGGCGCATATCTCATTAAGGGCATGGTCAACGATGACTGTCCTTCCACTTCTTTCATCCCACTCCAGAAAAATCAGCTTTGAGTCCTGTCCTCCAATCTCGATAACTGTCTGAACCCCAGGATGGAAATACGCGACAGCCTTTGCTTGAGTAATAATCTCATTTTCCTTATCTATACCCATGACATCAGCTATTAGGTCACGCCCACTGCCCGTGCATACAGCCCCACATATTTCAGGAAGATGTTCCCCGAGACCCCCAAGAACATCAATTAGGACAGGAATCGGTTGTCCCCTCGTCCTCTCATACACGCTTTCCAGGACTCGGAGCTTCTCATCAATTACAGCTATGTTCAAGCTGACCGAACCTATATCTATGCCCATAAAGGTCTTGCTCTGGCTTGTCATTCCGATTCCTCGATTTTTTTCTTTACTACCTGGGCAATCTCGTCTGAAACCACTTGCCCACCACGACAGGCCGGCCACGCCAGAGCTCCAAAAACGTCGCCCCCAATCGTCACCTTCGTCTTGCCATTTACAGGTTCCAGAGCGTAGAAGCGTGTCAGTTTAGTGCCTAATGCTCTCCCCTCCAGAACCACACGCCGCTCCGGGACCAATTCGGTAATCGTCATCAACAGTTTAACTACGAGCCCGCTTACCTTAGCTGTGACAGAAACCTGTGAGCCCACTGCCAAGGGCCCCTCGGAGACCTTGTCAATCTTCTTGATGGACGGCATCCATTGGGGCCATTCTTCAAGCCTATCTACCAGCGCCCAGACTTCTTCAACGGAAGCATTGATTTCGACGCTGCTTTGAAACCTCATATCTGTGGGATCCTCCTCTACTTGGCACGTCAAATACATTATATATCATACTAGAGTGTGCACGGGCTAGCCAATGAGCATATCCTCTATGTTCCTCTCAGTCATCGAGGTGTCAAACCCGCCAGCTGAAATTGGACACGATGCATCTACCTTGAGGCCACATTATCACTAATGCTAAAATAACATCTAAACGGTATCTAGAACTGACCTAGTGTGGTATGAAAGCCAACCAACCCATCAGCTTCAATAGACCCGACATCATCCGGCCTCCCAGTGAATGGAGAAGCTACTTTCTCCCCCTGACCAGTGGCTGTTCCAACAACACCTGCACCTTCTGTGGATACTATGGCTCAAAGCTTCAAATAAGAGATATCACTGACGTCAAGCGCGAAATAGATGCCGTGGCCTTGTTCATCCGAAGTGGCATTCGTGTCCCCAATATTCCCAAGGTGGTATATGCTGTGGCTCAAGATTGGGACGGCAAGAGGATATTTCTCCAGGATGGGGATGCCCTTGTTTACCCTTTTCCCAGATTACGCGAGGTCCTCCATTACCTGAACGAGAAACTGCACGGTCTGGAAAGGATCGGCACATATGCCACACCTCAGGATATTCTGCGCAGAAGTGTAGAAGAACTGAGGGAGTTCAGACAGCTTAAGTTGGGCATCTTTTACACCGGGCTTGAGACGGGCGATGACGGGCTGCTCCAGCAGATAGGCAAAGGCGTGACTTCAGATGAAGTAATCGAGGCGGGGAAGAAAGTAAAGGAAGCTGGCATAAGCTTCTCTGTGACGGTAATTTTAGGACTTGGCGGCATAGAAGAAAGCAAGAAACACGTCCTTGGAACATCCAAGGTACTCACTGAGATTAACCCGGACTATGTAGGAGCTTTGACCTTGACACTCGTCCCCGGTACCCCACTCCATGAACAGTGTGAACGGAACGAATTCCATCCTCTTTCTCCCTTTCACTCCCTGGAGGAACTGAAGTCGATCATAGAGAATTCCAGCTTTAGCGATTGCTTCTTTAGCTCGATGCACGCCTCAAACTATCTCTCCGTCCGCGGGAAACTGCCACACGACAAAGAGAGGATGCTCAAGCAATTGGAGAAGGTTCTGGCAGCACAAGATCCTGCTTTGCTCAGGCCCGAGTTTCTCAGGGGTCTATAACCCCGATGGTATAAAGAGTGGATTTGCTGAAAAGTCCAGCCAAGACCACGGCACGCCCTGCTCAGAAAAAGTGGCTTTAGGTTGCCCGACGACCCTGAGATAAAGACTCAAGCCTTCAGTATCTCTTTGTGCCTCAGCGCCCGCTCCAGCCATGGCCGCATCTTCATATCACGGAACTCCGATATGGCGAAGTCAAGGTGCTCCAGAGCTTTGGCTCGCTCCTTGGCGTAATGCTCCAGAAGCAGCTCGGAAAGCTGGAGGCGTGTGAGGGCCAGCTCCGGCCGGAACTTCATTTCGGTACAGACCTTGACGGCCTCCTCGTAATGCTTGCGGGCTTCTTCATGTCTGTCCAGCAGAGCGGCTGCCCCACCCAGATGGCGAGCCACACAGGTCGGATTATGCAATCCCGTTGTCTTGTACGTGGCACCCACAAGCAGGTTCAACAGCGTTTCTGCCGCTCGCGTGTGCTTGGCCAGCACCGCCGTCTCCAGCAGGAGTACCAGTGCTCCGAACGCGTGCCTTGTTCTCTCCGGCTCAGCGGCATAGTGGTCTGCGGCCTCGCTGAGTACGGTCACGACCTCTTCCCTCTCTCCCCCGCATACTAGATAGTAGGCCCTTATAAACGCCGGCACCGGCACGGAAAGGCCGGCTGCTTGCGCCCACTGCTCCAAACGTCTCAGTCCCTCTGGACCCCAACCGAGATATCCCCCCAGGCGAGGCCCAAAGAAGACAACATAGACTGCTGCGGCTAGTGGTGCGCCCATCTCAGCACCAACCTTTAGCACATCGTCATAGCATTTTGCCGCTTCCTCAAGCTGCCCGTCCATGGTGCAATAGCAGGCACGTAGATAGGGCAAATAATACTGACGAGCTGGCATTCCGGCGAACCGTGCCGACTCCATTTCCTCGCGATGGATTGCCTCGCCCTGTCTTCGTTCACCCACCCTTAGGAACAAAGAACCTACACACTCCATTCCATAGGCCATAGAAAAGGGATCAGCCCTATCCCAGAACCGTCTCATCTCGTTTGCCATCTGGCGCGCCTCTTCGATATATTCAGCGATGGGCGGACAGTACCACAAATAATCCCCTCCGCAATTAGCAAACGCGCTGGCATCTCCCAACTTATGTGCCAGAAGCGCACTTTCGCGGAATAGCGGCCACGCTCCAGCAATATCGCCGGCTGCTACTCTCCTCCCTCCGAGAGCCTGGTCCGCCCAGGCGCGCTCGACCGTGTTGGGGGAAGCATAACGGTCGAATGCTTCGGTCCACCTCATGGCCTCGTCTGTACCGTAGGCGGCGCCCATTCCGGTACCTGATATGGTGAATGTGGCAAGCAGACAGGCCTGGCAGGCGCGCTGGACATCTCCCACTCCTTCTGCTAACGCCAATGCCGCGGGCGCCTCGTTGTCCATGATGTGCCGGTACTCATGATTGTAGAAACGTGCCCAGCCAAGTGACAGCAAGAGGTTACACCGCCTCAGCTTCTCCTCAGGGTCGAGGACTTCCTGTACCTTGAGCGCCTGTTCAAGCAATCTCACAGCTTCGCCATAGGAGTAGACATCGGTGGCCCTTCTGGCTGCCATTTCCCCGTAGCTGACCGCTTTCTCTAAGTCAGCTCTATCCGATGAGTAAGAGAAGTGCTCGGCAAGCTCAGCCGCGTGCTGCTCCAGCCTGTTGTTGTATACCTCTTCCAGGGCTCGCGCCACCTGCTGGTGCAGCCGTATTCGCCGGGGAGCGATTGTCTCCTCATAAAGCGTCTGGCGGAAGAAGGCATGTGCAAAGCGGTAGTTCACCTTCGCCCCTGCCCCCGTCCTCTCTTCAATTACCGCCGCCTTCCTGGCTTCCTCCAGTGCCCCGAAAATCTCGTCATCACCGATGCCGGCCACCTTCTGCAGCACTTCCATCTGGAAGTCCCGGCCGATTACTGCGGCCACGGAAAGCACCTTATTGCATGACTCACTCAAGCCGGAAAGACGTTTGCCGATAACATCCCTCAGACCATCGGGGATCCGCATCTCCACCGGCGTATCACTCTTGGCCCGCCACCGTCCTCCTGTCCTCTCAATAACACCTTCTTCGGCCAGATAGCGGATGACCTCCTGAACAAAGAGAGGGTTGCCTTCGGTCTGGCGGTGCACTGCTTCCGCCAGCCCCCAGGGAACATCCTGGCCGGCGATACCGGACAGCATTCTCCTTACTTCATCGGCATTCAGCCCCCGGAGCAGGACCCGCCCGAAGTGCGGCAGCCGCCTCAATTCAGCCAGCGCGGCGGAAAGAGGATGTGTTCTGTCAACCTCAATGTCGCGGTAGGTCCCCACCAGCAGCAATCTTTTGTCGCCCAGGTTGCGGGCCACATGCTCCAGCATCTCCAATGTCCCCCTGTCGGCACTGTGCAGGTCTTCCAGGACTATTAGCAACGGCTTCGCTGCAGCAGCACTGCCCAGGAAGTCGCTGACCGCCTGCAAAAGCCGGTATCTCTCCTCTTGCGGGTCTCCCTTGGGCCTCGGTTCTATCCTCAACCTCTCCCTGATCTCCGACACGATCCGGGCCACATCCGGTGCCCCTGACCCCAGTTCCTCTCTCAGTCGACTGACATCGCAGGCCTGAGCATAATTCCTTAACGCCTCCACAAAGGCCAGGTAGGGCAGCGAAAGCGAGCCCTCCTCATAACAGTGACCCACCAGCACCTGGCCGTTCCGCAGAGCAACATAGGTGGCCAGCTGTTCACAGAGAGCAGTCTTGCCGATGCCCGGCTCACCAACCACCATGATAAGCGAGCCCTGCCCCGATGCGGCAGCATCGAAGGCCGACTGGAGCTGGCGTAACTCCGCTTCCCTGCCCACGAATACCCGCCGATAGAGGGGGTTCTCAGCCAGCACCTTTGATTGTTCAGTGGAGAGCTCCTTGGCTTTTCCCGCTTCGATAGCTTCCAGCACCTCCAGCACCGCGGTGGCTGAGTCGGGCCGTTTCTGTGGGTCCTTCTCCA
>JAOUDT010000048.1 GCA_029859145.1 Dehalococcoidia bacterium | reverse complement strand
GGACCACATTATACTTTTTACGAAGGTCCGCCCACCGCTAATGGTAGCCCCGGAATTCATCATGTGCTGGCTCGTCTCTACAAAGATACCGTTTGCCGGTACAAGACGATGAAGGGTTACCATGTGCCCCGAAAGGCAGGGTGGGATACACACGGCTTGCCCGTTGAATTAGAGGTAGAGAAATCCCTTGCTCTGGCCAGCAAGGTGCAGATTGAGGAGTATGGTGTGGCTCGATTCAACGACCATTGTCGCCAAAGCGCTTTCAAGTATATTAAAGAGTGGGAAGCTATGACAGAGCGCCTCGGTTACTGGTTGGACATGGCGCATCCTTATATAACCTTAGACAATAGCTATATTGAATCCTGCTGGTGGATAGTAAAAGAACTATGGGACAAGGGCTTGGTCTATCAGGGCTACAAGGTAACACCGCATTGCCCTAGATGCGGCACATCCCTCAGCTCTCACGAAGTAGCCTTGGGCTATCGGGATGACGCTGAAGACCCGTCAGTTTACATAAAGTTCCAATTTGCAGCTGATTCAATCAAGGAGGGAACAGGACTCCATTCTGTTTTCTCGCGGTCTCGCATGTCAATTAAGTCGGCATTTCTGCTGGCATGGACCACGACACCGTGGACACTGTCGGGCAATACGGCTCTGGCGGTTGCTCCTGATGCCGACTACGCGGTAGTAGACGTAGACAATGGCTATCTCATTCTGGCGAATACTCTGGTCGATAAGATAGGACTGGGCCAATACAAGGTAGTGGAAACAGTGAAGGGTAGTGATTTGACAGGATTACACTATGAGCCGCTGTATAAGATTCCTATCGCCTATAGTAAAGGAGACAAGCCTGCCTATCGTATTATCGGGGGCGATTTTGTGTCTATGGAGGAGGGCACAGGGATCGTACATATAGCCCCGGCCTACGGTGAGATAGACTTTGAAGTAGGCGAAAAGGAAGGTTTGCCACTCGTAAACACAGTGGACTTGGACGGACTCGTAAAGACTTCTGTGCCTACCGGTCTCACCCCCAACAAGAGGTTAGAAATCCTCGAAGGTGTCACACCGTTTGTTGGATTTGGACCACAGAAGCTGAACCTACCAGGCAGAGGCAAATTCGTCAAGGATGCCGACAAAGATATTCTTGACGACTTGAAGTCTCGTGGGCTGCTTTTCCGCAGTGAGAGGATTACCCACACCTACCCCTTTTGCTGGAGGTGCGATACGCCTCTTCTCTACTATGCTAAGCCAGCCTGGTATATCAGAACGACAGCGCTGAAAAATGAACTTATCTCGGGCAATACAGAGATAAACTGGTACCCTGATTACATCAAGCGTGGTCGTTTTGGCGACTGGCTGGAAAACAACGTGGACTGGGCTTTTTCCCGCGAGAGGTATTGGGGGACTCCGCTCAATATATGGTGCTGTCAAGCTTGTGGCACCGCTGAATTTCCCACCCATGAGTGTGTTGGCGGCATGGATGAATTGAGGACAAAGCCTGGTCTTGACGGGTTAGCTGACCAAGTGGATTTACATCGCCCTCATGTGGATGAGATAACGTTTGCCTGTGCTAGATGTGGCGGTAGAATGCGGCGTGTTCCGGATGTGATTGATTGCTGGTTTGACTCAGGAGCTATGCCCGTAGCCCAGTGGCATTATCCCTTCGAAAACAAAGATAAGTTTCGACGGAATTTCCCCGCTGATTTTATTTGCGAGGCGGTGGATCAGACCAGAGGCTGGTTTTATAGCTTGCATGCTATATCTACCTTGCTGTTCAACGGTCCCTGTTTCAGGAATGTTATCTGCCTAGGGCATGTCGTTGATGCTCAGGGTGAGAAAATGAGTAAATCCAAGGGCAATGTGATAGATCCGTGGACTGTCATCAACAACTATGGCGCAGATGCCTTAAGGTGGTATATGCTGGTTTCTACCCCAGGAGAAGATAACCATCGTTTTTCCACCAAGATGCTTGAAGAGACGATGCGCAAGTTCCTTTTCACTTTGTGGAACACATATTCGTTTTTTACACTCTACGCCAACGTTGATCACTTTGTTCCGCAGCCTGCGATGACTCAGAACATGCAACGAAAGACTTTCACGGAGATGGACCATTGGATCATTTCCGAACTTAATCGACTGGTACGGGAAGTCACAGACTCGATGGATCGCTATAATCTCACCTCTGCAACGCGCCGTATTGAGGAATTTGTGGACAACCTATCTAATTGGTATGTGAGAAGAAACCGCCGACGATTTTGGAAAAGCGAGAGTGATGCTGACAAACTGGCTGCCTATACTACACTATATCGATGTCTCGTAACATTGTCCCAGTTGCTGGCTCCCTTCGTGCCATTTATCGCTGAGGAGCTTTATCGGAATCTCTTTCGCTCTGTCGATCCTAAGGCCAGGGAAAGTGTTCATTTGAGTGATTTTCCGGTAGCCGATGAGGCCGAAATCAATGACAAATTGAATAGCGATGTGGAACTAGCTATGAAAATATCCAGCTTGGGCCGGGCGGCACGGGCCAAGGCGGGGATCAAAGTGCGCCAGCCCTTGGCCAAGGCTGTAATCAGGGTGGAGACCGATGGAGAGAAGAAGTCTTTGGAGAAACTGGCTACCGAGGTCATGGAGGAGATAAATGTCAAACAACTTGTCGTATTGAGCAAAGGCGGTGAACGAGAGGAATTTTCTTCAAACACGCCAAACTACACCATGGCCAACGACGCTAGATATTGGGTGGCGATAGCTACTGAATTGCATCCTGAGCTGGTTGCCGAAGGAGTAAGTAGAGAGCTCGTGCGTCACCTTCAAAACATGCGTCGCAATGCCAGGTTTGACATCACAGACCGCATCATTACGTACTATCAGACGGGAGAACCACTCATCAGCCAAGTTATAAGGACATTTGCCAATTACATTAAGCAGGAGACCTTATCAGAAGAGCTTATCGATAGCCTGTCTCCTGGAGAGACTTATGGTGAGAAACACCACATCGCGAATGGCGATGTCTGTTTGGCAATTAAAAAGGCAGATCCCAAATCCTGATTTCCTGACACTAGACAAATCACAGAGTCCGAATCTCCAAATCCAAAACAAGGGTCTCGGTTGGTGAGTCTGAAATTTGAATTAAGGAAACCTGTCTTAGGAAGCGGGACGTTCAATGAGTTGAGCTGAGGTTGTTTTCGTATCCTCGCCTCTGACAAAGACTATTTCTACATTCTGTCCGATTCGGCTGCTTCGGATGGCTTGAACAAGGTCGGCAAGATTGGCTACTTCCTTGTCCGCATAGCGGATGATAACATCGCCGGTCTGCAGTCCGGCAGCCTCCGCCGGGCTGTGCGCCACCACTTCTGCAACGAGGGCTCCCCTGTCTACAGAGAGGTCCTCCGATGCAGCTAGCACAGGGGTTACGGTAGCTACGCCTACTCCGAGCCAGGGATAAGTCACATGACCATAGCGAATCAGGTCCTCGATGATGGGCCTAGCCTCGTTGCTACTTATGGCATAGCCTATACCTTCTACCTCGGATGCGACAATCTTGACACTGGTAATGCCTATGACTTCACCAGACAGGTTCACCAGTGGGCCGCCGCTGTTGCCGGGGTTGATAGCCGCCGTGGTTTGAATCAAACCGTAAAGGATATTGCCGTCAACGTTCACAGAAACATTCAAGCGACTGACTATTCCCTCAGTTGCCGTTATTCCTTCTCCCAGAGCATTGCCGATAGCTAATACCCATTCACCAAGTGATAGCCAACTTGAGTTGCCCCAATAGGCATACGGCAAATCTGCGGCATCTATCCTTATCACGGCAAGGTCAGACAAGGTGTCCGTGCCTACTATATCTGCGAGGAAAGTCCTGCCATCAGTCAACTCGACGTATACGCTTTGGGCGTCCTGGACTACGTGGTTGTTGGTGGCAATATATCCTTTATTGTCGATAAGTATCCCAGACCCAGCAACGTATTCCGTGTACTGATTGAGGAATCCGGACACGACTATTTCTGAGGTTACAGATACTACCGAGGGCATTACCCCAGTAACCACCGGCCGGAAATCGGGCAAAGGAGTAACTGACTCGATGTCCAGGGGGAAAGTCCAGTCGGGATCAATGTGCTGGCCTGTGCTATTGGACTCTGGCGGGCTGGATGGTGGGGAAACAAATAGACTGGATAGGGCCCAGCCGCCGATAGCCAACGCCAACGTTGCCACTATCACGACAGCCACAATGTATTTTGTAGACATTTTCCTTTAGCCTATTATAACATTGCCAACTTTCTTGACAGAAATCTGCGCCCGAATTCAGGACATCAGACGTCAAATCATTTGAACACAGCAGACTTGACAATTCGAAATGCGACTTTCTATAATGAAAAGAAACCCAGGTTTACTCCGCCTTTTAGGATCAACTTACAGGATTTGGCTTTCTCTATACTCTTGTAGTAAGCAGTGAGTAAGTATATTTTCATTACTGGCGGCGTAGTTAGCTCTGTAGGCAAGGGAATTTCGGTAGCCTCCATCGGCAGAATATTGAAAAGCCGCGGTATATCTGTCTCGGTGCAGAAGCTTGACCCTTACCTGAATGTTGACCCCGGGACGATGTCCCCTTTCCAGCACGGTGAAGTGTTTGTTACTCAAGATGGTGCTGAGACTGATTTGGATCTAGGGCATTATGAGAGATTCATTGGAGTGGAGCTGACCCAAGCTTCCAACGTGACGTCGGGTCAGGTCTATTCTTCGGTCATTGCCAACGAGAGGCGAGGAGATTTTCTGGGAGGCACAATCCAGGTGGTTCCCCACGTAACCAACGAAATAAAAAGACGGATAAGGAGGGTGGCCGAGATATCTCAAGCTGAGATAATTATCGTTGAAGTCGGTGGCACGGTGGGAGATATTGAAGGGCAACCTTTCCTCGAAGCCATAAGGCAAATGAGAAAGGACGAAGGCAGAGACAATGTGCTTTATATTCATGTCACTTTTCTACCGCATATTGCTGCCACTGATGAACTGAAAACCAAGCCTACTCAACATAGCGTAAATGAACTAAGGAGAATTGGTATTCAACCCGACGCTATATTGTGTCGCAGCGATAAGGAAATATCCGGAGGGATAAAGGACAAAATATCGTTGTTTTGTGACGTGGACAAAGAGGCGGTTATCTCTCTGGTCACGAGTGACACGATTTACGAGGTGCCTTTGCTGCTTGAAGATGCCGGGCTAGGGGAATTCATAGTTCGCCGATTGGGATTAAGAACTGATAGGGGCGATCTAGATGGTTGGCGGGCCATGGTAGCCAAGTTGAAAGCCCCTAAGGAGCCCGTGACCATTGGACTAGTAGGTAAATATGTGGGGCTCCGTGATGCGTACTACTCCGTGCGGGAGGCACTATGCCATGCAGCTTTGGCTCACAATCGCACAGTGAAAATAGAGTGGTTGGATTCAGAGCAGTTGGATGGCATGGCCGATGATAAGCTGAGGCAAGTTCAGGGTATCATTGTTCCTGGTGGCTTTGGCTATCGTGGCATTGAAGGCATGGTAAAGGCCGCCAAGTTTGCCCGACAAAGAAAAATCCCTTACCTGGGTTTATGCTTGGGGATGCATATTATGGTCATCGAGCTTGGGCGTCATGTTTTTCACACCGACAAGGTGAATTCCACCGAGTTCGATACTGATAGTGCTTATCCGGTCATTGATCTGCTCCCTGAGCAGCATAGCGTGGAGGAAAAGGGAGGAACTATGAGGCTTGGGACCTATCCTTGTCATCTGGTAGCAGGAACAGTGGCAGCTCGCGCTTATGGGGTCGACGTGGTCTACGAGAGGCATCGCCACCGCTATGAGTTCAACAATGATTTCCGGCAGCCGCTGGAAGAGGCTGGCATTGTGGCATCCGGCCTATCGCCCGATGGAAGGTTAGTGGAAATCACTGAATTGCGGGATCATCCTTGGATGCTAGCGTGCCAATTTCACCCTGAGTTCAAATCTCGTCCCGATTCTCCTCACCCGCTATTCGTGGGGCTGGTTGGGGCAGCTAAGGAAACGCTTATTGAAGGTGCTCAGACAAGCCTACCGTTGAACTGAGAAGATGAGGATATTCTTAGACACTGCGAATGTAGAGCATATTCGCCATGGAGTCAGACTGGGGGTAGTCACGGGGGTGACTACCAACCCCAGCCTTGTATCGAAAGAAGGCAAAGTCGACTACCGGAAGTTAGTCGAAGAGATTTGCGCTATTGTTCCTGGCCCGGTATCCACTGAGGTGCTCGGCCAGGACGTTAAGACAATGGTGACTGAGGCGAGGGAAATAGCGAAATGGGCGGACAATGTGGTGGTGAAAATACCAGCTAGCCTTGAGGGAGTGGAGGCTACATCGGTGCTAGCCAAGGAAAACATAAAGGTGAATTTCACCTTATGTTTCACATTGAACCAGGCTTTACTGGCGGCGGAAGCAGGAGCTAGGTTCATAAGCCCTTTCGTGGGCAGATTGGATGATATCGGGGAAGATGGGATGAGCGTAGTGGCTGATATTGTGGAATACCTGGATTATTATCAGCTACCCGCTCAGGTTATCGCCGCCAGCATCAGACATCCTCAGCATTGTTTGATGGCAGCTAGGGTTGGTGCTCATATCGCCACAGTGCCCTACGAGGTGTTGCTACAAATGATGCGGCACCCTCTGACGGATATAGGCATTCAGCGTTTTAGGGATGACTGGAATAAGACAATGGGGAGAGGTGAATCATTGTGAAAACCCCGTGAGATTGTGTCGACAAGGTCGGGATAGAAAGAAACGGCATTTGGAAAGAGGTCACTATGTCAACTATGGTAGAACTAGAAAGCAAGAATCGAGATGAACTGGAGGCGATAGCCAAGGAGTGTGGCATCGCGGGATACACTACCTTGAAGAAGCCCGACCTCGTCTATCGCATCCTGCAATCAGAAGCGCAGCAGCAGGGAAACATATTTATAACAGGCGTCTTAGAAACCATCAGCGAAGGCTATGGCTTCTTGCGACAGGACACCTTCCGGCGCGGTGCTAATGACGTCTACGTGTCAAATTCTCAGATACGCCGTTTCAACCTAAGAGACGGTGATGTTGTTTGTGGTCAAGCGAGACCTCCTAAGGAAGGCGAAAAGTACTATAGCTTGCTTAGAGTGGACAGCATCAACGGACTTGACCCTGAGTTAGGGAGGACACGCCGCAATTTTGGTTCGCTGACGCCGACTTTTCCAGATAAGCTCATCAATCTCGAGACGACTTCGGATGAGATATCAACCCGTTTGATTAATCTGGTGGCACCCATAGGTAGAGGACAAAGAGGGCTGATTGTATCGCCACCGAAGGCAGGCAAGACTGTGCTTCTTCAAAAGATTGCCAATGCCGCCGTCGCTAATTACGATGATATTCACCTCATGGTTTGCCTCATTGGAGAAAGGCCGGAAGAGGTCACCGATATGAAGAGGTCAGTTAAGGCCGAGGTCATTGCTGCTACTTTCGATGAACCTGTAGAAGCCCAGACTCGAGTGGCGGAATTGGCATTGGAGAGAGCCAAAAGGCTAGTGGAAATGGGCAAAGATGTGGTTATACTCCTTGATGGCATTACCAGACTTACCAGAGCTTACAACTTGGCGTTGCCCCCTAGCGGGCGCACTTTGTCTGGTGGCATTGACTCAACAGCGCTGCATCCTCCCAAGCGATTCTTCGGTACTGCTCGTAACATCGAGGAAGGGGGAAGTCTAACCATTATTGCGACTTGCCTCGTGGATACCGGTAGCCGCATGGATGACCTGATATATGAAGAGTTTAAGGGAACAGGCAACATGGAACTTCACTTGGATAGGAAATTGTCTGAGCGAAGAATCTTCCCGGCTATAGATATTATGCCCAGTGGCACAAGGAGGGAAGA